>JANLRX010000132.1:0-2931 GCA_031362025.1 Chloroflexota bacterium | reverse complement strand
GACACACCATCTGGTGTTGCATTCGCAATCATGGACGCGAGGTCTGGCAACTTGGTCGGCTGCTGTGGCGTCGACGACTGGTCTAAAGCGGACGTAGCGCAGTTCGGTTACTGGATCGCAGCAAGCGCGAGAGGACGCGGTTACGCTACTCGGGCGGTGATCCTACTCACGCGCTGGTTGTTCGAGCTTGGCGCAGCTCGCGTCTTTTTGACGATCGTTGCGGAGAATGAAGAGTCAGTCGCGGTGGCCCGCCGAGCGGGGTTTGTGTATGAGGGAACGATGCGCTCACACGGCGTTTGGCAGGGCCGGCGCTGCGACGTGATGTGGTTCGGTGCGCTGCCGCTTGAGTGGACAATGCGCGGGCCAGAAGAACAAACGTGATGCGAGGGGCCAACGTGCCGACCAGAAATGTCAACCGACGGCTGGTCCCGAGCGACGGAGTAGTGCCCTAACGATCACTCGATAAATGGCCATTCACCCCGAGCGGGCGCTGTACCTCATCGCCTACGGTATGGGTGGCCGGCAGACCTGGCCGGCCTAAACTATAGGGCCGCATCATGCGAACGCTTAGCGCGGGCTACACGCACGGATGATTAACGTCAGGCAACAACCTCGCGCTAGCTGATCCCGGCGAACCCTGCCGGCATGCCCGCCAGGTGCGCCACGTCGTTCAGCCGCCAGATCACTCGCCGCTCGCCCTTCGCGCGGATGGACGCGATGCTGGCGTTGAACGGGTAGAAGATGAAGTCGCGATCGAGGCCGAGGATCATCGAGATGTAGGTCTGGATCACGGCAGCGTGGCAGACGACCGCCACACGCTGGCCAGGGTGCGCGGCGATGATCTCGTCCATGGCCCGGCCGATACGCTCGCGGGCGTGGGCGCTGCCCTCGCTGCCTGGGAAGCCATCCCAGGTGCCCTCCTCGATGATGCGCTCAGCGATCTCCGCTTGCTCCTCAGCCGGCAGCTTGCGGATGTCGAGGTCGGCCTGGCCAAGCACCACCTCGACGAGATCGGCCTTGGGGTGCACCTCGAGGCCGTTGAGGTCGGCGATCGCGAAGGCGGTGGACTGGGTGCGGCGCAGCGGGCTCGCGTAGATCACGTCGAGGCGCTGGTCTTTCATCCGCTCGCCGAGACGACGTGCCTGCTCGACGCCGACGTCGGTCAGGTCCGGGTCGCCGGTCGTTAGGTCTTCGCCGGTGTTGCTCTGGGATTGGGCGTGGCGGATGAGGTAGATGCGGGTGGCGTCGCCGGTAGTGAGCATCACCTCGCGGAAGAAGTAAAAGATCGGGTCGCCGGGCGGGTCCGGGCGAGTGGTCACGGGCCCACCTGCGGGCGTTCGGATCGGGCGCGCTTCATTTCGTAGAACCCTGGTAGGCGGGCCATCGTCTCGAAGGCGTCCCACAGGGCCAGGGCGTCGTCACCCCTGGGGGCGCGGCTGATGACGGGCCCGAACCACCCCGGCCCTTCGCCACCGTCGAGGACGATGATGGGCACGCCGACGTCGTTGCCGGCCTTCTCGATCGCCACGGCCATCTCGGCGCGGATGACCGGGTCCCACTGCTCCTCGTCATCGGCCGCGATTGCCAGCGCTGGGTCGAGTCCGCACGCCTCGAGGACCGAGCGCAGTTGCTCCTCGCTCCCGATATCCAGCTTGTCCGGCGAGTGGCGGCGCTGACCCATCTCCGAGTACAGCCGCCCAACAGCTTCGTCGTCGTATTGCTCGCGCGCGGCGACCGTCACGCGAAGGCAGCGGTTACCCATGCTCGGTGTGGCCGGTGCGCCTTCCGGGGGCGCGTTCTTGAAGCGCAGGCTGAAGGCGCGCCAGCGGATCTGCATCCCGCGCAGCTCCGCCACGTCGCGAGCCCAGACGCTCGTGACGTAGGCCCAGGGACACGATGGGTCGAAGTAGAAATCGATTGCAGTCATGCGCCCCATCATAGCGAAGCGCTGCGGGGTGGCGCACACGTGGCTCTTGACGCGCTGGCCGCACGCGACGTATATTCCCGCACACTCGCCCGCGTCACAGTAATTGCCATGACCGATGTCCTCGAACGCTACCGTTGGCTGATCGTAGGCCTGCTTTCTATCCCGCTCATCGTGGGGCTCGTTCTGCTCGCCTCTGACCGAGTCTCCGATGATCCGCCTGCGCTTGTAGTCGAACCCGGCAACGAATCGCCCGCGGATATACGAGTGTTTGTCGCGGGTGCGGTGACCAATCCAGGCGTCTATCCGCTGCCGGAGAGCGCACGCTGGATCGACGCGATCGAGGCCGCCGGTGGACTGACGGCCGACGCCGAGGTGACCGCTGTGAACATGGCCCGCCGAGTGGAGGACGAGGACCAGATCATCGTTCCGGCGATCGGGGAGGGGATAAGCCCACCCGCCGCGTTCGCTGCCGGACAGCCCGTGAACCTGAACACGGCCAGCGTTGAGGAACTCGAAGCGCTGCCCGGGATCGGCGAGGTGCGGGCCGAGGCGATCGTCGACTCTCGGACGAACGATGGGCCGTTCACACAAGTTGAGGACCTGCTTCTCCGCGAGTTGGTCCCGGACTCCGTCTATGAAGAGATCGCGCCGCTGGTCAGCGTGGACTGATGCTCGGCGCTCTGCTCGCTCTGGCGTGGCTCCTGGGCATCGTCGTAGCGGCGTTCACCGGCGCTGACCCTGCTGCATCGCTGGCGATCGCCGGACTCCTCGCGTCGGGGTCGTTCGCATATCGGCCGCGGCTCTCCACTCTCGTTGTGCTGCCGGTTGTCTGCGCGCTGGTCTTCCTGGCGCTCGTCCGGTACGACGCTACGGAACCCCAGGCCGACAGCGTGCTGGCTGACGCGAACGCCGCGGACGAGGTTACGGTGCTTGGGGTGATCGATGACGAACCGCGAGAGGACGGGGCCACCGTGCTGTACCGGGTGGCGGTGGAGCGCGTGTTC
>JANLRX010000428.1:0-13306 GCA_031362025.1 Chloroflexota bacterium | reverse complement strand
ATGGCGTCATTGCCGACGTCGATGATCGGACCTTCGGGGTAGTCGATGAAGTTCGGGAGGTACATCTTCGGGTATCCCGGCCAGACGACCATCACCGAGAAGGCGGTGACAAGGGTGATGAAGGCCAGGAGTGGCCAGGTTGATCTATGTCGCATCAGGAGTGTCCTTTGGCCTCCGCGGTGGCGGAGTCTATCGTCTGAGTGTTATCGAACGAGCGCTCGGATTCGGGCGGGACGCGCTGGGCGATCGCCGAGGCGACGGCCCGGACTTCAACACCACCGAGGTCCAGCACCAGCTCCGTGGGGCCTCTCTTCTCCGGCACGTGAACGGCTTTGACACGGGCGTAGAAACCGCCCTGTGTCAGCACCTCGTCGCCGACGCTCAGGTGTTGCAGAAGGTTGCGCTGTTTCTTCTGCTCCTGCTGGACGGGACGGAGAAAGGCAAAGTAGAAGAGCACCACGATCATGAGCGGGTAGGCGAGAGCCAGTATCCATACGCTATCCATGACCGTCCTAGATTAGCGGATTCCTCGCTTAAGTGCATGAGAACGGGACGGGAGACCGCGCGGCGGATTCTTCAGTACGGGCGAGGGCTACTCGGTGGCGTAGTCGGGCGGGAACTGGCCGATCTCGCCGATGAGTTGGACGCCGCCCCCTGCGAGGGTGACGAGGAACTGCCATTCGTGGAAGCCGGTGAGTTCGGTGCAGGGGGCAAAGTCCTCCACGTCGCGGGAGAACTGGTTGCAGGCTCACGTCTCGCGGAAGGTGACGAGCCACTGCGGGTCCTGCTCTTCGGCGTCCCAACGGCAGAGTCCGGGGACGGGCGTGGCAGGGGCCCCATCCGGTAAGGATAGGCCGCAGTCGTACTCCTCGCCGATGGGGATGTCGGCGACGGGGCTGTCGCCGAGGATAAACATCGCGGCGTTGATGGCCTGGCGCTGATCGGTGGCGTCGACAGGTTCGTCCGCGTCATCGTCGCCGCAGAGGCCGAAGGGGAGCGAGACGAGGATTGCGGCGACGAACGGGAGCTTCACGCCGCGCCTGCTTCGACGGCCTGGCGTTCGGTTTCGAGGCGGGAACGGGCGAGGGCGAGGGCGCCGTCGGCGTCGGTGACGTCGCCTATGGCCTGCGCCTCGCGGACGGCTTCAAGGAGGCGGCCGACGAGCGGGCCGGGCGTGAGGTCGAACGCGGCCATGATCTCTTCGCCGCTGATGAGCTTGGCCGGCGTGGTGATGACGTTGCCTTCGAAACGCTCGTGGAGGATGTGGCTGATCACGGCGACGTGGCGCTGGAAGCCTTCGATGTTTACGCGCGGTCCGACGGAGCCGAGATGGTCGCCGAGCGAGAGGAGCAGCGTTTCGATGCCAGCTTCGCCGGTGTCTCGGAAGAACTTGTAGATCGCCTTGCTGGTGGGTGCACCGTGCTCGCCGAGCTGAACGGGGCGGAGGTGAGCCTGGATCATCGCGCGGACGATCGCGATCTCGCGGGAGGAGAAGCGGAGGCGGCGCATGGCTTTCGTGGCGATCTCGGCGCCGACGTTGTGGTGGCCGAAGAAGCGCATCCGGCCGTCTTCCTGGAAGGACTTGGTCTCGGGCTTGCCGATGTCGTGGAGGAAGGCGCAGAACTTGAGGAGTGCCCGCCGCGGCGTTCCCGGCGCTACTTCTTCGCGGAGGTATTCCGGGAGTCCTTCGCACCATTCGAGCTGGCTCCAGAGTTCGTTCCAGAGCTGGGCGGCGACGGCGTTCGGCGGCTCCTCGTCGCCGAGGAGGAAGTCCAGGCAGCTGACGGCGGCAAAGCTGTGGCCGAGGACGTCGTAATAGTGCTCCTTCGGTTGTTCGATGCCGCGTGTGATCTCCATCTCGGGTAGGACGTGCGGGAGGAGGGCCAGGTCGTCGAGGAGGTGCAAGCCGCGACCGGCGGTGTCTGTCGCGAAGATGCGCATCAGCTCTTCGCGCTGACGTTCGAGGGCCGGCGTGGCGATCAGCGCGGCGTGCTGGTGGATGAGATCGACGGTGGCTTCCTCGATCTCGAAGTTGAGCTGGGCGGCGATGCGTGGGCCGCGGAGGAGGCGCAGCGGGTCGTCGAGAAGACGTTGCTCTGCGATGACGCGGACCAGTCCGGCGGCGAGGTCCGATTTGCCGCCGGTGGGGTCGATGAGGGTTATGTCGCCTGTGGCGGCTTCGGCGAGGGTGGTGGCGAGGGCATCGATTGTGTAATCGCGAAGGTGGAGGTCGGCTTCGATATCGGCCGCGCGGAGGGGCGTGAGGTCGAGGTGGACGGTTGTGTCGCCGCGGAGGACGAGGCGGGTGTGGCGGCGGTCGCGGTCGAGGACGACGAAGTGGGCGTCGAGTTCGCGGGCGAGGGCGGGGCCGAGATCCAGCGGGTCGCCGGCGACGGTGACGTCGATGTCGCGGGGCTCACGTTCGAGGAGAGAGTCGCGGAGGAAGCCGCCGGTGGCCCAGGCCGGGACGTTGTGCGCATCGAAGTAGCGCGCGGCGGCGGTGAGGAGAGTGCGGGTGCGTTCGTCGAGTTCGATGTGCATGGCGGGCGGCCTTAGCTGGCGGCGTTCTCGCGGGGCGGGCGACGCGGCGCGGTCTCCACCTGTTCGAGCGCTTCGAGGCTGGGCAGGTGGTCGATGTAGAGGATGCCGTTGATGTGGTCGATTTCGTGCTCCAGCGCCTGGGCGAGGAGGTCGTCCTTGGCCTTGACGCGGACCTCTTTACCCTGCGGGTTCAGGCCCTTGGCGATGACGGAGATGTGGCGGGTGATCTCGCCGCGGTAACCGGGGACGGAGAGGCATCCCTCATCGACGATGCGCTCGCCGGAGACTTTGACGATCTCGGGGTTGATGAGGGCGAACGGCTCCTCCTCCGGCATGCCGATGACGATGACGCGCAGGCCGACGCCGATCTGGGGCGCGGCGAGGCCGACGCCGCTGGCCGCGTACATGCTCTCGATCATGTCCTCGATGAGGCGGTGGATAGAGGCGTCGATGGTGGGCACACGCTTGGCCTTGGCGCGCAGAACGGGCTCGGGGAGGTAGACGATCGGTCGGACAGCCATGGTGAGGTAATTCTAGCGCGGCGGTTAGGCTCGCGCTTCGACGCCGAGACGGGCGGCGAGTTCGCGGGTGAAGTCGCGCCACTCGCCGGGGTCGGCCCAGCCCTCGAGGGCGGTGTAGGTGGCGATCGGCAGCACCTCTTCCTCCGGGCCGACGATGGCCTGGACAGCGAAGGTTTCGTTTGGGCCGTTCATGTTGCGGACGAACTCAAGGCGGCGGATCTCGTTGGTGCGGAGTTCGCGGCGGTCCTTGCCGATGCGCTTGTGGCGGGTGACCTCGAGGATGCCGGTGGCTTCGTCGAGGGCCGTCTCGATACGGCCGTCCTTCGCGGTGAGGCGCCCCATCTGGTCGCGGGGCGGAAGGGTGCCCGTGCGACGGCCGGTGGGCGCCCCTTCTTCTTCGAGGGGCAAGCTGTAGGCGTCCGCGATGGCTTCGGCGAGTTTGCGGGCGCAGGCGCGGTTGTTCTCATTGATATCGAGCTTGCGCCCGTCGGTGTACTCGACGACGAGGCGTGCCTGGCTCGCGGGCATGATGTCGCCGGTGGCGGTCTGCATAGGCTGCTGGGACCAGAAATAGAGGACGACGCGACGGGCGGGATCGAGGCGCTCGATGGCGTCGGGCTCTTCGGCGTGACCCTTCTTGTGGCGGGGATAGTGGCGCATCTCGCGCAGCGTCCGGTCCCAGACCCAGTCGCCGCAGAGGAACTCGCTCTCTTCAGGCACGGGTTAGGAGATCGCGGTGTCGAAGGTCTGGCGGACCCAGCTCCCGTCGGGGTAGGGAGCGGTGGGTACGGCCGACTCTTCGATGGTGGCGACGGTTGCGGCGCCGCCGCCGCGGACGTAGCGCTGGCAGTCGTCTGCGGAGTTCCAGGTGGTGGTCTGGGCGAAGCGGCCGGGCTCGTCGACGTTCCAGGCGTATTCGATCGAGACGAAGCCGGGCTCGGAGGCGAGGATGTCGCGGATCCGGGGGAGGACGGTTTCGAGGGCGCCTTCCCAGATGGGGCGCTCGGCGAGGCGGGTCTTGCGGGTGAGGATGGACTTGATCACGGCGCTCAAGATAACGCTGAAGCGCGGTTGGTGGCTACTGGTGGGCACGGAGACTCGATTGTGTGTTTATGTGTTAGAGTAAATGTGTGAAACGCGTCGTAAGACAGCTGCGCCACGGGCAGATCACCATCCCCAAGGATTTGCGGAAAGCTGCGGGGATAGAGCCTGATGATCTGCTGTCCGTCGATGTGGTTGGCGGGAAGGTACAGATCGAGCCAGTGAGAGTGTCGCCGAAGGAGGAAGGGTCGCCGTGGCTGCGAGACCTATACGATCACTTCACACCGTACCGAGAATGGCTTGGCGAGAACTACACGGAAGAAGAAATCAACGAGATGATTGATGATGCCGTCCGCGAGGTCCGTTCGCGCAAACGATGAGGGCGGTCCTCGATAGCGTTGTATTCGTCAGAGCGCTCATCAACAACCACAACCGGTGCGGTCGGATTATCTTCGAGCACAGCAAGGACTTCGTTTCGGTCACGTCCCCAGCGATCCTGGAGGAGATATTCGAGGTAATTCAGCGATCGAAGATTCGCGCAAAATTTCAGGCAACTCCGGGTGTGCAGGATCCACTGGAAGGGGCGTTAGGCTTGTTGCGAACAGCCACGGTCGTTCATCCTAGTGACCCCTTGGAAGTGTCGCGCGATTCTGGTGATAACAAGTTCTTCGAATGCGCCGTTGCCGGAGAAGCCGACTGTATTGTGAGCGAGGACAGGGACATCCTGGACGTGCGTGAATATCGGGGGGTAAAGACCGTTACGTGCGGACAGTTCCTCGAGTTCCTAACATGACATCGCCTATTGGCGACCACGTAGCCGTCGTCCGAGAGCGCATTACACGCGCTTGTGAACGCGCGGGACGGTCGCCGGACGAGGTGACCCTGATCGCCGTGACGAAGGGGTTCGGGGCGGACGTTGTGCGAGGAGCCGTGGCGGCTGGAGTGCGGGACATTGGGGAGAACCGGGTGCAGGAGGCGGAGGCGAAGCGCGCAGGGATGGGAGACCTTGACGGAGTAACGTGGCACATGATCGGGCACCTGCAGAGCAACAAGGTGAAAGCTGCACTGGGGCTGTTTGATATACTTCATTCTGTGGATTCCATCCACCTCGCAGAAGCCGTTTCGCGGTGGGCATCGACAGCGGTGCCCGCTTTTCTTGAAGTGAACGCGGCCGCAGAAGCCACTAAGTCGGGGTTCCGTCTCGACGAGCTAAAGGACGCGTACGAACAGATTGTGCAGATGCCAAACATCGAACTCCGGGGACTGATGACAGTCGCGCCGATGGCCGGCAACGCTGAAGACGTGCGTCCAGTGTTCCGGCGCTTGCGCGAGAAGGCGGAACGGCTGGGCCTGCGGGAGCTTTCGATGGGGATGAGCGACGACTTCGAGGTGGCGATCGAGGAAGGCGCGACGCACGTTCGCGTCGGCCGCGCGATCTTTGGGGAGCGGGCGCGATGACCGAAAAGACAGCACGCAAAAGAAAGGCGCCAGTCCCGAAGGTGCGAGAGGCAGCGCGTGAGTACCGAACGAAGTCTCAGGACGAATCGCTTGGTGAGGCGTTCCTGGCAACGTTTCGAGCATTGCCGGAAGACGCCAGGGACGCGTTCTTGACGAAGTTACTGGAAGGACACCCGGAGCTTCGAGAAGATATCTACGACTCGATAATTGCCATAGAGTCTCGCGGTGAACCTACTCGCCCTTATCGCGAGATTCGCGAGGAGCTAATTCGTGATGGACTGCTGTGACGTGGCGAGTTGTCTTGACGCGAAGGGCGGATAGACAATTGCGTGAGCTACCGAAGACGGCGAAGCGACGCATCGACGCTCAGCTACTTAAGCTTGAAGAAGGGCCTTACGGCAGAGGAGTTACCAAACTGACGGGTAGTGATTCGTTCAGAATGCGAGTGGGAGATTACAGGATCGTTTACGAGATTGTCCGGATGAAGCGCCTTGTGACCGTTTCGAGGATTTCCCACCGGAAGGACGCGTACCGATGAGGCTGGCGTTTATCGGCGGGGGGATGATGGGCGAGGCGATTATCGCCGGTGCTATTGCGAATGATGTGACGGACAGCGGGAGCATTTCGGTGGCGGAGATCGCGGCGCCGCGGCGGAAGGTGCTTTCGTCGAAGTACGGGGTGAAGGTGACGGCCGACGCGGCGGAGGCAGCGAGCGCCGGGGACATCATCGTGCTGGCCGTGAAGCCGCAGGAGTTCGCCACGGCAGCGGCCGCACTGGCCGGGAAGATCGGCGCGAAGCAGACGGTGATGTCGATCATGGCCGGCGTGCGAATCGAGACGATCAGCATGCTGCTCGAGCACGAAGAGGTCATCCGGGCGATCCCCAACACGCCGTCGACGATCGGCGAGGGGATGACGGTGTGGACGGCGACGCCGGCGGTGAAGCAGGCGGCGCGAGACTCCGTGAAGGTGCTGCTGACGGTGCTGGGCAAGGAGATCTACGTCGAGTCCGAGAAGTACGTAGACATGGCGACGGCGGTGAGCTCCAGCGGCCCGGCGTATATATTCCTGGTGATGGAGGCGATGATCGATGCGGCGGTGCACATAGGGCTGCGGCGGGAGATGGCGGTGCCGATGGTGGTCCAGACGGTGCTGGGGTCCGCACGCTACGCCCAGGAGAGTGGCCGGCACGTGGCGGAGCTGAGAAACCAGGTGACCTCGCCCGGAGGGACGACGACGGAAGGCCTGTTGGCGCTGGAAGAGGCGGGCCTGCGGGCGGCGTTCACGGAGGCGATCGAAGCGGCATACAGAAAAGCACAAGAGCTGGGAGGCTAGACATCGAAGCATTCGGGATGTTCATCCAGATCCTCGCCTATATCCTGCTCATCGCGATTTTCATCCGGATCATCTTTTCGTGGACGGGGTTCGACCAGAACAACCCGATCTACCAGATCATCTTCGAGGTTACGGAGCCGGTGCTGGGCCCTCTCCGCTCGCTCCTGCCGCGTATGGGGATGCTGGACCTGTCGCCGATGATCGCGAGCTTCATGCTGATCTTCATCGCGCAGCTCGGCGGCAAACTCGCCGCCGGATAGGGCTTTCGGTTATCCACAACAAAATTTTGGGATTAGTGCCACTTGTAATAGAACATCTGTACTCATCCTGTTAATCTGCGGCCAACTGAGCGAGAATTAGCAGGAGTTGATAGTGTAAATGGGTTCTAAGAACGGCAACGGTGCACACGTGAACAGCAACGGCAACGGTGGAATGGACGACAAGCTCAAGGCACTCGAACTGACGATCGCGAAGATCGAAAAGGATTTCGGTCGCGGCTCGATCATGCGGCTGGGCGACGCGCAGGCCCGCATGGTGGTGGAGACGATACCGACCGGGTCGCTGGCGCTCGACATCGCGCTGGGCGCGGGCGGCGTGCCGCGAGGGCGGATCACCGAAATCTACGGGCCGGAGATGGCGGGCAAGTCCACGGTGGCGATGCACATCATCGCGGAGGCCCAGAAGCTGGGCGGGCTGACCGCTTACATCGACGTTGAGCACGCGATGGACCCGACGTTCGCGGAGGCGATCGGCATCAAGATCGAGGACCTGCTGATCTCGCAGCCGGACACCGGTGAGCAGGCGATGGAGATCTGCGAGGCGCTGGTGCGCTCCAACGCGGTGGACGTGATCGTGATCGACTCGGTGGCGGCGCTGGTGCCGCGCGCGGAGATCGAAGGCGACATGGGCGACTCACTCCCGGGCCTGCAGGCGCGGCTGATGTCGCAGGCGCTGCGGAAGCTGACGGGCGCGATCTCACGGTCACGGACGGCGGTGATCTTCATCAATCAGCTGCGAGAGAAGATCGGCGTGATCTTCGGGAATCCGGAGACGACGCCGGGTGGACGCGCGCTGAAGTTCTACAGCTCGGTGCGGATCGACCTGCGGAGGGTCGAGGGGCTGAAGCAGTCCGGGATCGTAGTTGGGAACCGGGTTAAGGCGAAGATTGTGAAGAACAAGATCGCGCCGCCGTTCCGTCAGGCCGAGTTCGACATCATCTTCTCCGGGCCGTCGATCGGGATCAGCCGCGAAGGCGACATTCTCGACCTGGGCGTGGAGATGGAGATCGTACGCAAACTGGGCGCGTTCTACTCGTACAGCGAGCAGAAGATGGGACAGGGTCGCGAGGCGGCGAAGGAATGGCTGCGCGGGAACCCCCTCGTCTCGCTGGAGATCGAAGGGCTGATCCGGGCGAAGGCGCTGGCCGGGCCGATCACGGTGCCGGTGGAGGAAGAGGTCGGGGTCTACGCCGGTGCTGACGACGACGAAGACGAAGCGCCCGAATAGCTCGGGCTGAGTCCGGGGTCGGGCGCATGCGCATCACTTCCATCGAGCAGCTGCCGCGGAAACGCGGGTATGAGGTTCGCATTGACCACGTGCTGGTCGTGCGGCTCAGCCCTGACGTGCTGGTGCAGTCGCAGATACGTCCGGGGCAGGAGATCAGCGAGGAGCGGCTGAAGGCGATCGAGGGGACGGAGGCGCGGCACTCTGCGCTGACAGAGGCGTTGCGGCTGCTCTCGTACAGGCCGCGGAGTGAGAAAGAGATGCGGGACGCGCTCCGGCGACGGGGAGTGGCGCCGGAGTTGCTCGCCGAGACGATCGGCCGACTTCGGGAACTGCGGTTGCTGGACGATGCGGACTTCGCGAGAACGTATGTTGACCTGCGGGACCGGACGGCGCCACGGGGACGGCGGCTCCTCGCGCAGGAGCTGAAGGCGCGCGGGGTGAACCGGCAGACGATCGAGGCGCCAGTGGCCGAGGTTAACGAAACGGACGCGGCGTACAGGGCGGGGGTGCGGCGGGCGCAGTCGCTGGCGAAGCTGCCATATGCGGACTTCCGGCGGAAACTGGGGGATCACTTGCTGCGGCGGGGGTTCGGGTACGAGACGGCGCGGGAGACTGTGGGACGGCTGTGGACAGAGGTTGGCGGAGGGGATGCGCCAGATTCGGAATGATAGACGTGTTCTATGGGGAACTGCGGGTTACATTTAGCGCAGCGGCGTTTTTTCTTGACACTCCGAGCGCGCCGTACCTATGATGAGCCTAGTTTATATCTGCTCCTGTCATTCTTTTTCGAAATGCTTCTAAGAATTTTTGCACTCCCAGGAAGTGAGGCGAAATGCCGGCTCTTGCCCTTGGTTTGGGCCTTGTCGGCGTCGTCATCGGTGTTCTCGGCGCTCTTTTCGTTCAGCAGACAGTCCGGCGTAACCGTGTTGAAAATGCTGAGCGTAGCGCGGAATCCATCCTCAACGATGCCGACAGGCGCAACCAACAACTACTATCCGAGGCCAAAGAAGAGGCCATGCGTGTCCGTCGCGAGGCGGAATCTGAACTTCGAGACCGTCGTAACGAGCTTAAGGCTTCCGAGCGCCGGGTAACCCAGAAGGAAGAGACTCTCGATCGCAAGCTTGAGTCTGTAGAGACTCGCGCGAAAAACGTCCAGACGAAGGAAACGGCGCTCGAAGAGGAGCGCCAGCAGCTCACCGAGTTGCAGGACGAGCGCAGGCGAGAGCTTGAACGCCTGTCTAACCTCACGGCCATGGAGGCGCGTGACATGCTGCTCGCCCAGGTCGAGCACGAGATCCGGGACGAGGCCAACCGCCGCCTGCGCGAGATCGAGCAGGAGGTAAAGGAAGAGGCCGACGAAAAGGCCCGGAAGATCATCGCGACGACGATGCAGCGGCTGACGAGCGAGGTCGTTTCCGAGAACACGGTTTCCGTGGTGCCGATCCCGTCCGAGGACATGAAGGGGCGCATCATCGGTCGCGAGGGGCGGAACATCCGCTCGCTGGAACACGCGACGGGTGTTGACGTGATCATCGACGACACGCCGGACGCAGTGACGCTGTCTTCGTTCGACCCGGTGCGCCGTGAGATTGCCCGGATTGCGCTGACGAAGCTGCTGGGCGACGGACGCATCCACCCGGCCCGCATCGAGGAGATGGTGGAGAAGGCGCGCAAGGACGTGGACGGCGCGGTGAAGGAAGCGGGCGAGCAGGCGATCGTCGAGGCGAGCTGCCCTGGGCTGCACCCCGAGATCGTGCGTACGCTGGGACGGCTGAGCTTCCGGTACAGCTACGGGCAGAACCAACTCCGGCACTCCGTCGAGACCGCAAACATGGCGGCGATGATCGCCCATGAGCTGGGAGCGAACGTGGAGGTGGCGCGCCGGGGTGGACTGCTGCACGACATCGGCAAGGCGATTGACCACGAGGTTGAGGGCACGCACGCACAGGTGGGCGCCGACCTCGCGAAGAGGCACGGTGTGCAGTCCGCAATCGTGCATTGCATCGAAGCTCACCACGAAGAGGTGGAACCGCAGACGGTGGAAGCGATCATCGTGATCGTGGCGAACCAGCTGAGCACGGGCCGGCCGGGTGCGCGGCGAGAGTCGCTGGAGCACTACTTGAAGCGCCTCGAGGCGCTGGAGACGGTGGCGAATGCGTTCCCGGGCGTCGAGAAGTCATTCGCGATCCAGGCAGGCCGCGAGATCCGGATCATCGTGAAGCCGGAGGAAGTGGACGACCTGGGGGCCGCACGGATGGCGAAAGAAATCACGAAGTCGATCCAGGAGAGCCTGGATTACCCCGGCCAGGTGAAGGTCACGGTCATCCGAGAACGCCGTTCAATCGAATTCGCGAAGTAGGGGGGAGACGCCCGCCGGGCAGGAACTATGCCGCTTAACGTCCTGTTGATTGGGGACATCGTGGGCAAGCTGGGACGCCGGACGGTGGCGGCTGTGCTGCCCGAACTGCGCCGCGAGCTGTCGCTGGACCTGGTGATCGCGAACGGCGAGAACACGGCGGGCGGACGCGGCCTGACGCCGAAGACGGCGGATGAGCTGTTCAACGCCGGCATCGACGCGATTACTTCGGGCAACCACATCTGGGAGAACCGCGAGATCTACGACACGCTGAACGACCCGACGGCGCCGATCATCCGGCCGATGAATTACCCGGAGGGCGTGCCTGGGCGCGGCGTGATGATTCAGAACGACGTGGCGATCCTCAACGCGATGGGGCGCACGTTCATGGGCGTGACGATCGATGACCCGTTCCGGGCGGTTGACCGGGCGCTGCACGAGGTGAGAGACTGCGCCGTCAAGATCCTCGATTTCCACGCGGAGGCGACGAGCGAGAAGATTGCGATGGGATACTACCTTGACGGCCGGGTTAGCGCGGTCGTGGGCACGCACACGCACGTCCCGACGGCGGACACGCGCATCCTGCCGAACGGGACGGCGTACGTCTCGGACCTGGGGATGTGCGGGGCGCTACATTCCGTGCTGGGAATGGATACGGAGCGCGTGATCGAGCGTTTCCTTACGCAGATGCCAAACCGATTCGATCCGGTGGACCAGGGGCCGGCGGTGTTCAACTCCGTGCTGATCGCGATCGACGATGAGACGGGCAAGGCGCTCAAGATCGAGCGCGTGGACCGAGAGGTGGCCTGATGCCGAGCATCGCAGACTTACACATGCACAGCACGATCTCCGACGGGCGGCTGACGCCGACGGACCTCGTCGACCTGGCGTACCGGAACGGCGTGCGGGTCATGGCGCTGACGGACCACGACATCGTGGACGGGTTGCCAGAGGCGTTTACGGCGGCCGAGAAGTACCCCGACCTGACGCTGATCCCAGGAATCGAGATGAGCACGGACGTGCCGGGCAACGAGGTGCACATCAACGGGCACTTCATCGATTGGCGGGATGAGGGGTTCCAGACGAAGCTCCGTGTCCTGCAGGAGAGCCGCCTGGGACGCGCCCGGAAGATGGTGGACAGGCTGGTGGAGCTTGGCAAGCCGGTGACATGGGAACGGGTGCAATCGTTCGCTGAGGGGGCTGTGGGACGGCCACACATCGCGCTGGCGCTGGTGGAGGCCGGCCACGTGGTCTCCGTTAACGAGGCGTTCGACCTGTACCTCAGCCGCACGGGACCGGCTTATGTCGAGCGCGAGCGGTTGGAGCCGGAAGAGGTCGTCTCGCTGATCCACAGCGTGGGCGGGCTGGCGACGCTGAACCACCCGCGGGAGCTGTTCGCGGCGGGAAGCCTCGAGGAACTTCTCGCGCGGCTGAAGGCGGCGGGTCTGACCGGCATGGAAGTGTACTACCAGGACTACACGCCGGAAGAGATGGTGACGTTCAAGGGGCTCGCCGATAAGTTTGGGTTCCTGCCGCTGGGTGGGAGCGATTACCACGGGATGGGCGGGCCGAAGCAGCGCGAGCCGGGCGACATCCCGCTGCCGATGGAACCGGTGAACGCGTACTTCGAGCTGGCCCGGAAGAGCGGCTCGGTCCGGCACGCACGGGTAGCGCACTCCTAACGCAATGGCCAGCGACATCATCTTCTGCACACGCCACCCGAGCGTCGAAACGCTCCTGCACTGCGGGCGCTGCGACACCCCGATCTGCCCGAAGTGCGCCGTGTTTACGGACGTTGGGGCGCGCTGCCCGTCCTGCGCGCCCGCACGGAAGCTGCCTCAGCTTGAGGTGAGCCCGGTGTGGTTCATACGCGCGGCAGCAGCTTCGGCGGTGGCTGGTGCGGGACTGGGAGGGGTGTGGGGTGCGCTTCTGCCCGGGGGCTTCGGGTTCTTCGTGATCTTCATGGGCCTCGGGCTCGGCTGGGCGGTGAGCGAGGCGGTGAGCCAGGCGACGAACAAGAAGCTGGGGCCAGTGATGCAAGGCATCGCGGCGGGGGGTGTGGTGGTGGCCTACCTCGTGAGGAACGTGGTCGCCGGGTACGACATCGTGCCGACGAATGACCTGACCGGGCTACTGGTGGTGATCGCCGGGGTGATCATGGCGGTCAACCGGCTGAAGTACTAACGCAGGACCGCGGTGATGATCAGCGAGATGATGAGGAACGCGGCGATCGCTGACACGCGCATCAAGTCGCCGACGACGTAGCTGTAGTCGCGACCGACGTGACGGTCGCTGCCACTGGCGGCGGCGGCGCGCAGGGTCCCCTTTAGCTTCGGCGAGTCTTCGGCTTCCGGCGCCGGGTTGGCGATGCTAACGGCGGCGACGGGCGCGTCGAGGGCGCCGTTTTCGGACTCCGGGGCGTCGACGAAATCGTCCGGCTGCTCACCCGACTGGGGGATGCTAGTCTTGCGGATCTTACGCCGCTTGGTGGTGTCGGGCGGCCTGTGATACTTACGTGGCAATGTGTGTCTCCTGGCGAAAATACTCC
>JANLRX010000115.1:0-3388 GCA_031362025.1 Chloroflexota bacterium | reverse complement strand
CGGATGCGCACCACCGCCTCTTAGATCGACAGCGACTCGACGAAGGCCTTGGCGTGCTCCGGTTCGTCCACCATCAGCGGGCGGAGGCGGGACAGCACCGCGTCGCGGTCGAAGCGCAGGCGGCTCACCGTCAGGTCCCGGGCGACGTCCGCAATCGCACGGTGGGTGTCGTTGCCGGTGAGCAGGTAGAGTCGCCGGTACATCGCCTGCAGCGTTTCCAGCGCGCGGATCGGCTGGTAGCCCGTCGGGTCGAAGAACCCTTGCTCTCCGTGCGAGTAGTTGAACAGCTCCTGGTCCGGCCTCCGGCGCCGCGACTGGATGCTGCGCCGCCGCAGGACGTACCCGGGGAAGCCGAGCGCGATGTCCTTCACGGCGAGCAGGCTGGCCCCGCGATATGGGCCGCGGATCACGTTGCGGATGAGGCCCAGCGTGCGCTTCGCGGAGGCCCGGTACGCGCGCCGGCCCTGGAAGTCCTTGAGGATCGTCCGCACGAAGTTGCGCATGATCAACCGGTACTTGAACCCGTACGCGAGTTGTCGTGTCGTCAGCGAGTGCGTGTGGTAGATGACCGACGTCGGGCAGGTTAGGAAGCGATAGCCCAGCACGCCCGCGCGGAAGCACCAGTCGACGTCTTCGTAGTACATGAAGTACATCTCGTCCATCGGGCCGACGAGCCCCTTGCGGAAGGCGGAGCGGCGGATCAGCGTGGCGGCGAAACAGGCCCCGAACGTCTCTTCCACTCGGTCGTACTGGCCGATGTCGAGCTGGCCGATGCCCATGTTGTAGGCCTGCCCGAAACCGTCCACCAGGTTCCCGATCGCGTCGATGAAACCCGCTGGGTTCTCCAGCAGGATCTTCGGCGCGATGCCCACGACGTCGATGCCTTTTGAGGCGAGCAGCGTGTGCATCTCCGCCACGGCGTCCGGCGCCCAGGACGTGTCGTTGTTCACGAGCAGGACGTATTCGCCCTTCGCGGCGGCGATCCCACGGTTCATCCCGCCCGCGAAGCCGTAGTTCTTGTCCAGCCAGAGCAGCTCGATGTCGGGGAAGTCGGACTTCACGCGCTCGACTGCGTCCTTGTTCTTCGGCGAACCGTTATCGACTAGCAAGACGTGCACCGGGTGCGTCTGCGCAACGAGGGTCTCGACGCAGCGGTGGAGCACGGGGTAGTCGGCGCCGTAGTTCAGCACCACCGCCGTCACATCGGACTCCTGGGTGCTGACAAGCGGCTGGGCTTGCGGCGTCGGTTCCATACGCGTGCCAGCCTCCGCCGTCGCCGTGCCGCTTTCTGACGCTGAGGCCATCGCAAACGTCCGTGGGGACGCGGGCACCACGAGTTCCGACATCAGCTGTTCGTAGCCGTCGGTGGACTTGGCCCAGGTGAAGCGGGTGGCCCACTCCCGGGCGGCGGCGCCCATGCGCTTGCGCTCGTCGGGATGAGTGGCGAGCCGTTCTGCCGCCGCGAAGAGATCGGTGACGTTATCGGCCAGCACGCCGGATTGGCCGTCGTTCACGACTTCGGGGTGGGCGCCGATGCGGAGGGCGACGCTCGGGACGCCCTGGTGCGCGGCTTCCATGATCGGTAGGTTGAAGCCTTCCCAGCGGCTGGCGGTCAGGTACACGTCCGCCGCGGCGAGGAGTCCCGCCATCTCGTCATCCGGCACGCCGGGGAGGGCGATGCCACCGGCCCAGCGGATGCGGTCTACGTCGGCGGCGTCGCCTGTGCCGGCCATCACGACACGAATGGACGGCTCGCGCTCGCGCCATTCTGCCGTGGCGTGGATGAGGTCGGCGGTGCCTTTGTATGGCTGGCCTTCCGGGTTCAGGCGGCCGACGTAGAGCATCATCGTCTCGTCTTCCTTGACGCCGAGCCGGGCGCGCGTCATCTCGCGGTCCATCGCGGAGGCGGCTGGATAGTGGTCTCCGCCGTTGTAGATCACCTGAGCACGCTCCTGGAGCCGCTTCGGGAGGAGGGTGCGGATGAACTCCGATACCGTCACAAGTCCGGCGGCCTTCGGGAAGTACCGCGCCTGCTGCGTCCAGCGGATGTAGCGGAACGCCGCCCGCTGGCGCGCCGACATGCCTTCCGTGGACGAGACGCCGTGATCGACGGCGACGGCCGGCGTCTTGAGGCGCGGGATCAGGCTGAAGAACGGGAACGACTCCACGAAGACGATGTCGTGTTCGTGGGCGTCGATGTACTCGGCCCAGGGACGCGCGGCTGCCTGGTAGCGCTGCGGCACACCGGAGGCCCGCGTCGGGATCGCGTCGAGTCCGTACGCTTTCGGGCCGAGATCCTGCATCACGCTGGCGTAGACGGTGACATCGTGGCCGCGGGCGACGAGTTCGCTCGCCACCTGGTCGATCACGAGGTCCACGCCGAAGCCGCGCAACATGCGCTCGCTAACGAACGCGACACTAGTCATCGGCGGCCTACGAGCTTGCGCCACAGGCGACGCCCGGCGCGGGCAGCCTTGTCCGGGAGTGAGCGGCGTAATCGCGCGATCTCCGTCCTCTGCGCCTCGATCGTCTGGCGCGCCGCGAGTAAGTCGGCGTTGCGTTCCGTCATCTGGGCGGCCAGCTCTTCGTACCCGTGCTTGAACTCGAACGCCTGCTGTTCGCTGGCGAAGATGCGTTCGTGCAGAGCCTTGAGGTGCTCTTGCATCCCGTCAGCGTGCTGTTCGAGGGCGGCCAGCATCGGTGTGAGCGCTTCGATGTCGGCGACGCCACCACTTTCGTTTGATGGTGGGAACGCGGTCTCGATAGCCCGAAGCGCCGCGGCGCCGTCGGGTGTCGTCGCGATCACGTATGTTTGGCGGTAGCAGGCGCCATCGCCGTCAATCTCCGGGTAACGGGTGTTGTACGAGCGGTCCAGCGCCTCGCGGAGAGCCTCGCTGTCCGGCAGCGAGGCGAAGTAGTGGCGCAGCGCCTGCAGCGACAGCCAGCGCCCGATGTTGCCGTTTGCGACGCGGGCGAACGCTAGGCCACGGTCCTGCACGAACTCCTCGATCGAGGCGCGCGTTGGCAGGCCGAGGTCAATGTGCTCCCGCAGGAACGGCTGGTCCCAGTGCAGCGTGTTCCGCACGAAAGAGTCGAGGCGGGCTTCAGCCCTCACAGTCGCTTCATCTCCCACTGGCCCTGTCAGCACCACGAAGCGACCGGCGACGCGTGCGAGTTCGGCGAGGAAGGCTTCGCGGAAGGCTGGCGGGATGTGTTCCAGCGTGTCGTGTGCGGTGACGACCGGGAAGGCATTGTCTCGGAAGGGTAGTGCCGCGCCGGATGCCTGCACGTACTCATCGAAGCGGAAGTCGATGGACGTGAGGGTGCCTACGGGCTCGATATCTGAGAGCACGACGCGAATCTCGGGGATGAAGTGCTTGATCGGGCT
>JANLRX010000423.1:0-9296 GCA_031362025.1 Chloroflexota bacterium | reverse complement strand
CATGCTCCAGGAGATCGGCGACAAGAAGAACGTCCCCGACTTCGTGCGCCGCGTGCGTTCCGGCGAGGCTGGACGCCTGATGGGCTTCGGTCACCGCGTCTACAAGAGCTACGATCCGCGCGCGAAGATCATCAAGGAAACGGCGGACGAAGTGCTTGACCTCACGGAACCGCACCCGCTGCTGGAGATCGCTCTCGAGCTGGAGCGGATCGCGCTCGAAGACGACTACTTCATCGAACGCCAGCTGTACCCGAACGTCGACTTCTACTCCGGCATCATCTATCAGGCGTTGGGTTTCCCGGTGGACATGTTCCCCGTGCTCTTCGCGATCCCGCGCACGTCCGGCTGGCTGGCTCAGTGGCGCGAAATGCTCAGCGACCCGGAGCAGCGGATCGCCCGTCCCCGCCAGATCTACGAAGGCTCCGGCCGCCGCGAATACATCTCTCTCGACGACCGCGGCTAGCCAGCGATAGAACGCCACCCTTCTCGCACGTAAGATAGGGAACGATGCGCCCCGCACGTTTGATCCCGATCCTCCTCGCACTCGTGGCGCTGGCATCGTTCGGGCTAACCTCTGAGAACGTCAGCGCTCAGGACGACTGGCGCATCGACGCGATCAACGTCCAGTACGACATCCAGCGGTCAGGCGCTGTCCAGGTCACCGAGGACATCGAGGTGCAGTTCTTCGCCGCGAAGCACGGCATCTTCCGCGATATGCCGACCCGCTACAAATACGACGACTCCAACGATCGGCTGATCTCCGTCGGCGACGTCTCTGTGGAAGACGGCGAGGGGACTGAGTGGCAATTCGAGCTGATCTCGTCCGGTGCCAACCTCCAGATCAAGATCGGTGATCCGGACCGCACGATCACCGGCAAACACCGGTACGTGATCAAGTACACGCTCCTAAACGCCCTCAACCCGATCGCCGACGAGGCGACCGGTGATGAGTGGGACGAGTTCTACTGGAACGTCACCGGCCACAACTGGGAGGTGCCGATCCAGCAGTCCAGCGCCACGGTCACCGTCCCCGGCGATGGGATCCTGCGGGTGGCTTGTTACCAGGGACCGGCGGGATCCACCTCGTTCCCCTGCGATTCGGATTCCTCGGACGGGGAAGCGACCTTCTCCACCATCGGCACCCAGTACCCTGGCTCCGATCTGACGGTCGTGGTCGCGATTGAAAAAGGACTCATCGATGTCGGGCCGCCAGTGTTGGTGGCGCCAGTCAAGAGCGAGTGGGAGCAGTTCCTCGATTGGTGGCAGGTCTCGCCGCTGACGTTAGGCGCCACCGCGGTCCTGAGCGGCGTCATCCTGATCACCCTAGTCCGGCTCTGGTGGACCCAGGGCCGCGACCGCTGGTACGGCGATCTCTTCTACCTCCATGACGGCGACGACAAGAGTCCCGGGTCACGTAAGCCGCTGTTCGGGCGGGAAACGCTTGTCGTTGAGTACGAGCCGCCGAAGCTGGGCAAACGCGACGGCCGGCAGCTCCGCCCCGCCGAGATCGGGGTTCTCCTCGACGAGCGCGCCGACACACTCGACGTCAGCGCTTCGATCGTAGACCTGGCGGTGCGGAAACACCTGAAGATCACCGAAACGAAGTCCGGCGGCGTCTTCGGGCTGTTCAAGAAGACGGACTACACGTTCGATCGGCTGTCCACCGACGATAGCGAACTGCTGGGCTACGAAAGCAAGCTCAAGAACGCGATCTTCGAGAGCGGTGACAGCGTCTCGATGAGCAGCCTCAAGAACAAGTTCTACAAGGACTTGGAGCGCATCAAGAAGGCGCTGTACAAACAGTCCATATCGGACAAGTTCTTCCCGCAAAACCCGGACACCACCCGGACAATCTACCGCGTAGCGGGTCTGGTCATCGCTGGCGTCGGCGTCGCGCTTTTGGTAGGGCTCGGGATCGCGTTCGGCGGGGCGATCGTCGGCATCCCGATCATCATCGGTGGACTGCTACTCGCCGTGATGGCCGGCTCGATGCCGCACCGCACGGCGACCGGTCGCAGCTTATTCAGACGCTCGCTGGGATTCCGCAAGTTCATGATGTCGGCGGAGACGGAGCGGCAGCGTTTCGCGGAGCGCGAAAACATCTTCAACGATTACCTGCCGTACGCCATCGTCTACGGCTGCGTGGACCGCTGGGCGAAGGCGTTCGCCGACCTTGGCGTCGTACCCAGCGAACCGTACTGGTACAGCGGTACCCGCCCATTCAACGCCCTCTTCTTTGCGAGTACAGTCAGCAGCTTCTCGTCGAGTGTCTCTTCGACGATCGCTTCGACTCCCGGGGGGTCGGGGAGCAGCGGCTTCGGCGGCGGCGGGTCGTCCGGTGGAGGCGGCGGTGGAGGCGGCGGCGGTAGCTGGTAGCATGAAGTCGTGAGACCGGATCGCCCCGTCCTCTTCTACGACCAAGACTGCCGCTTCTGCCGGGCCAGCGCGATGGCAATCCGCGTACTCGACCGCCGGCGACGATTCGCGCTGCTCCCGTTCAGTGATCCCGCTGCAAACGAACTGCTGAAGTCCGTGCCAATCCAGCGCCGCGGCGAGAGTATCCACGTCGCCGAGCCGGATGGCTGGGTGGCCAGCGCCGGCGACGCCCTGATCGAGCTCACGCGCGCGCTTCCCGCAGGCGATCGGATCGCGGACACGCTCTGGCGACACCGGCCGCTCCGCCAGCTTTTCCACTCCGGCTACGACTTCGTAGCGCACCGCCGCGGCACCTTCTCTCGCATGGTTCCGAACTACCCGCCGCCGATCGTGCGGCCGGACCTCGCGTGAACGCCGAGGCCGTACGCCGCATCTGGGCGTACGGCTTTTCAGCAGTCGTGCTCATCGCCGTCCTCCTCCCGGTGTTCGGCGACCCGCGCTCCGATAGCTTTCCACTCTCCACGTACCCGATGTTCTCGGGCCGCCAGTCGCCCAACGTGAACATCGCCCATGTCATCGGCTTCACCTCCGCTGGCGAACGGGTGATCCTGCCGCCTGACGCAGTGGGCAACGATGAAGTGGTGCAGGCGTTTGAGACCTCGCGCCGAGCTGCGGCGGCGGGCGCGGAGGAGTCGCTGGCATTGTGCATGGACGCGGCGCAGTGGGCCTCCGAACATCGTCGCGACGCCGTCACGTTCGCCCTGATCACTGACTCCTTCGACGCAATCCAGTACTTCGACGGCGAGACCGAGCCCCGCAACACGTTCGTGCATGCGGAGTGCAGGCTGGCTCGGTGAGCGCCTTCCTCGCCCGGATCGATCGCTGGTGGTACGCACCCGCCCCGCCCGAACGTCTCGCCATGTTGCGGGTATTCGTGGGTGGCTTCGCCCTCTGGTACCTCGCGCTCCGCTGGGCGAACCTCATCAGCTACGGCGACTTTCCGGACGGCCGCTTCGATCCCGTCGGTGTCGCTGAGGTGCTGGGAAAGCCGCTTTCTGGCGACGCTGTCAGCCTGCTCGTTGTCGCCGCGATCGTCAGCGGGATCGCCTTCGTGGCGGGGTGGCAGTACCGGTTCAGCGGACCGCTGTTTGCGATCCTCCTTCTGTGGGTGATCACGTACCGCAACTCATTCGGGCAGGTGTTTCACACGGAGAACTTGCTGGTACTGCACGTCCTGATCCTCGCCGCCGCGCCCGCTGCGGACGCCCTCTCGCTGGACGCCCGGCGCCGCGAACCGCCGCCGCCGGATGGCCGGTACGGGTGGTCAGTGCAACTGATGTGCCTGGTGACCGTGCTCGCGTACTTCATCTCCGGTCAGACCAAGCTGCGGAACGCCGGGCTGGACTGGCTGTCCGGCGAGAACCTCCGCAACTACGTTGCCTACGACAACCTCCGCAAGATCGAGCTGGGCGACATGCACTCGCCGCTCGCGGACTGGCTGGTCCCCCACGCCTGGCTGTTCACTCCGATGGCCTTGTTCACGCTGGTCGTGGAACTCGGTGCGCCGCTCGCCCTGCTGGGCAGGCGGTTCGCGCGGACGTGGGTGGCCGCCGCCTGGCTATTCCACGTCGGCATCCTCTCCACCATGGCGATCGTCTTCCCGTATCCACTGCTCGGCGTGGCGTTCGTACCTTTCTTCCACGTGGAAGAATTCCGGTTGCCGAACTGGTCACTCCCAATTCGCCGCGTCAAGCACGCCCCGGACGGTTAGCGTGACCACCAGCAACCGTTCGGTGAGGATGGCGTTTCTATTCGGTAAGGAGACCACCGAGCGCGGCGTGACGGCTGCTCCACGTCTTTGACCACGTCGCGGAAGCTCAGGTACACTCCCCGTGCCCCATTCCCGCTATGCGAAAGTTCTATGTTGCGGCCTCTGTGCCGCTCGTCTTGGCTGCGCTCACGGTGCTCGGTTTCACCGGGTCGGGTCCGGCCGCGCCGTCCCCGGCCGCCGCGATCGAGGTGGATCCCGTCGTCTGGCAGTTCGACCGCGACTACCCGGCGGAGATCCTCGGAGACGAGTCCCTCCCGATCAGCAACGTCTATATCAAGACTCACGATGGCACTGACTGGATGTCGACCTATGATCCATCGCCGAACGCAGTAAACGGCCCGGCGTCGATCCTCGCGCTGAAGGATAAGTACGCAGAGCGCGGCGTTGAGGTGTCGGCCTGGTTCGTCCCGAAGGGCACCGACTTCAACGCACAGGTGCTTATGGCAGTGCAGGTGATCGACACCGGCGTCGAAGCGCTGTACGCCGACGTTGAGCCGTACCAGGGCTTCTGCTACCTCGATTGCCAGGCCCTCGCCGATCAGTTCTGGGCAAAGGTTCACGAGCTGCGTCCGAATGCAAAGCTCGGCGTGATCTACGACCCGCGGCCGTGGTGGTGGGCTGAGCAGGCCCTCGACCGCTGGTTCGCTTCATCCGACGTGGCGCTGCCTATGTGCTACTGGGAGGGCTACGTCAACCAGGACCCGTGGGATGACCCCGCAGGGTGCGTAGTGCAGGCCCACGAAGATCTGAAGATACTGTCGCCGGGGCACTCGCTGGAGTACGCGCCGATGCTGCAGGGCGACTCGACTCCCGCCGCCGTCATGCAAGCGATCGACGCGGCCGCGCTCCTCGGCTCGACAAACGTGAGCATGTGGAGGCGCGGAGTCACCAGCAACGCGGTATGGGACATGATCGCGAGCTACCAGGACCGTCAGGGGCCGAACTGCGAACAGACGCTCGCCGACGGGTGTCTCGTTCGCGAGGCGGGAGAGGCGGGTGTTTTCATGCTGCAAGGGCAGACATTCTTTGGTTTCCCCAGCCTGGATTCGTTCAACGAAATGGGCGGAGATTGGCGGGCCATCCAGGTAGTCCCGCGCGGGTTCATCGCGGGACTTTCGAACTGGCCGGTCGACGGCACTCTTGTACGAGACTTCGATGACGCGCGCGTGTGGGTGATCGAAGGCGGAGCGCGCTTCCACATTCCGGACCCAGAGACGTTCCAGGCGATGAACTACGACCCTTACAAGATCCGCATCGTCCCGCGCGGCACGGTGTCTCGTCTCAGCCTTTCGCCGACCGACTTCACACGAGTACAGGAGTTCGGCTCAGTCGACCAATTCGTTGTGGTGAACGGCGGGCGGATGTCGATCGACGAAAGCATCCTGATCGCACTGACAAACGCCGGGCGAGCGGCGGACCCGGTTCACGTCCTGCCGCCGGGGGCGTTCAACCAGATCGGAGTCGCCCAGATCAGACGTGGCGACGTGGATTGCAGCGGCGAGATCGGCGCGGGCGACGTGATCAACATTCTCGCGTTCTCAGCAAGCCTGCCGCAGGCCGGCCTCTGCACCCACTTCACGGGTGACGTCGACTGCGACGGCAGCGAGCTGACGGTGGACGGCCTGCTGATCCTCCTCTACCTCATCGGCCAGAACCCCGTGAGCGCCGAAGGCTGCCTGCCGATCGGCGAACCTCAGTCCGCCCCAGTCCCGACGCCTGCTCCGACGCCGTCACCGGTTCCGACTGACGTACCGACGTCCACGGCCGCACCGTCGGATACGCCAGTCGACACCGATGCCCCCACCGCTTCGCCGCCGGAGACGGTGGCGCCAAGCGACACGGCGACGCCCGTCGAGACGGCGACGCCAACGGTGAGTCCACTCCCCACGGCCACACCGACTATCTCCGCGACGCCAGCGCAATAGTTGCGGCGCTGCGCCCTTTTGGGGTAGCGTCTACGTCACCTGACCGCGCGGTCACTTAGAAGGAGCAAATCATGGTTCCCGAGCGCCTCAACTTTGGTATCTTCATGGCCCCGTTCCACCACAGGGGCGACAATCCGACGCTCTCTATACAGCGAGACCTTGAGCTTCTGGTTCGGCTCGACGAGCTGGGATACGACGAGGCGTGGATCGGCGAGCACCACTCCGGCGGCTGGGAGATCATCGCCAGCCCGGAGGTCTTCATCGCTGCGGCGAGCCAGATCACGCGCAACATTCGCCTCGGTACCGGCGTGGTCAGCATCCCGTACCACCACCCGTTCCACACCGCCGACCGCATGGTGCTCATCGACCACCTGACCAGGGGCCGGGTGATGTTTGGCGTCGGCCCCGGAGCACTGCCGGGCGACGCTGCGATGTTGGGCATCAACCCGACAACGCAGCGGAAGCGCATGGACGAGGGCCTTGGCGTGATCATCAAGCTGATGACGTCCGAGGAGCCAGTGAACCACAAGTCGGACTGGTTCGAACTCAACGACGCGCGGCTGCAGCTCAAGCCGTACCAGCGTCCGCACATGCCGATCGCCGTGGCCTCGACACTGAGCCCGGCCGGTATGACGACCGCGGGCAAGCATGGCGCCGGAGTCCTGTCCGTTGCCTCGTACTCCGAGCAAGGCTTGCAGGCGCTGACGACCCAGTGGGGCTTCTGCGAAGAGGCGGCGGCGGAGGCCGGACAGCCGGCGCCGGACCGCACGAACTGGCGCATCGTGATGCCGTTCTACCTGGCCGAGACGCGCGAACAGGCGATCGCGGACGTGGAAGACGGGATGATGGCCTGGAACAACGAATACTTCGTCGGGACGCTCGGTGCGCCGAACCAGCAGCCTGTAAGCTCCGGTCGCGAAGCAGTCGAGCGGCTGAGGAGCTTCGGCGGCATCATTGGCACGCCGGATGACGCCATCGAGACGATCGCTAAGCTGCAGGAGATATCCGGTGGCTTCGGGTGCCTGCTCGGGCTCGCGCACGAGTGGACGACGCGAGAGAACCTCCTCCGCAGCTACGAGCTGATGGCCCGCTACGTGATGCCGCAGGTGCAGGACACGCTGTCCTGGATCGACCGGTCAGTGGAATGGACGCGGGAGAACCGGGGCACGCTCATGACGGGAGCGACCACGGCCGTGCTACAGGCGATCGCGGACCACACGAGCGCGAAGCAACAGGCCAACGAAGGTACGGGGTTCGCGCTACCGGGTTCCGCCCCGAGTGCCGTACGACAGGAAGGGAAGACCGACTAGCCCTCCCTTGACATCGTTCGTGCCTCAAATACACTGAGCGAAGCCGAACCAGGATCGATCGCGGGCGCGCGAGTACCGGCGCAAAGCCGGGGGAGGAGACTGGCGTGAAAGTCTCAGCTTTGCTCATCGCAGTGTCCCTGCTTACCTGCCTCATCTACTTCTCGCTTACTTCGGGAGAAACGAGCGCTGAGCCGCGTCAGGGTGATGTTACCTGCGACCAGATCGTCGACGCCGAGGATGTCATCGCTGTCCTCGCTGAGGTCGGTAGCTTCGAGTTCCTGGCGAACTGCCTCGACCTCGCGGGCGACGTCAATTGCGACGGCTCCATCGACGAACTGGATGCGCTCTGGCTACTCGCACTCCTCGCGGATGTCTCGTTTGAGGAGGTGGAGGACTGTGTTGTCGTTGGCGACGCGTTGCCAGTGGACGAAGCGCCCGGCGAGTCAGGGCTCTTCGTGGACATAGCAGCTCGCCTCGACTGCAACGCGGTAGTGCCGCAGCACACGGTCCGCGTCGAATGGGAGTACTCCAACCCACCGGCCGTCGTAGCCGTCATCGTCGATGCCGTCTTCTCCTGGGGTCCTGCCCAGTCGCACAACGATAGCAATCCCAACGCGGCGACCGAGTTCATGGTTTCGGATGAGGGCCCCGGCTCCGTGATGATCACCCTGACTATTAGCGGGCCTCCTCCCGACGGCCTCGCTCTAGCCGGTGATCAGCAGATCTTGCAACTCGACACATGCTTCCCGCCGCCCACACCGGCGCCGTTAGGAGCGGGCTTCGTTGCGCTGCCGACACCCGGACCTCCGGATCCGCCGCTCGCTGTGCCGCCGGGAGACATCCAGGAGACCGACGTGGTACACCTCGGCGGCTCCCCGAACGGACCAACGCGAGATATCTCTGTCGTCTCAGTGGGCACAGGCGCGTCGTGGACAATGTTCAGCTATCACACCGATCCGTCGAGCCGGGAGCCGTCGCAGATCGGCCAGTCGGCGTTGTTTGGTGGGCACAGCGTGAAGTTGCTTGCCCTGTCGCCGCGGCTGTCGCCAAAGCTGGGGGTGGCGCTGCTCGTCGCGGCTTACATCAATGATGGCAACCTGTGGATCTCGACGTGGCGCGTGGATGAGGAGGGCGACTTCATTTCGCTTGGCCGTCGCGGGTTTGGCGAAAACGCCGGAGTGATCGTCGAGAAGTATGGCATCGCCCACCGCCAGTTGCCCGCGAGCGGGACTCCAACCTCGTTCCAGGTCGTCACGCCGGTGATCGCCGACCAGGTCACGCCTCAGGGCGGCGGAGATCTCGAAGACGGGATCCGTATGGTGACGTGGTCCGTGAACGCGGCCACGGGCGCCGTCAACGGTCTGCACGATGTTGGTCCCTGGGATTCGGCTGGCGCGGACGCCGACCCGGCGATCTCGCATCTCTCCGGCGAGTTCGTCGGCGAGAGCCTGTACGTTATCAATTTCATCCACGAGAGCGACCTGTTGGCCAACGCGTACTGGTCCGTTTCCGAAGCCGGCCTCCCAACCCCACACGGCGTTGCATACTCAGGTGGCGATCTGCAAAGTGACGATGCCGTCACGCAGACGCCGTCGCACGTCGCGTCCGCGCCGCTGGGCGAGAGTGGGTTTATCACCGCCGGGTGGGATAACGGGATGGACTTCCTCTCGACGTGGGAGACCGCGCAAGGGCCGTGCGATGCGGGCTGCACCTTCTTCCCGAACGAGATGTCCAATCAGACGCTGGACGATCAGGGTGGTGCAGGCGTCGATGTCGATTCAACGTACTTCCCGAATCTGACCGACGGAAGCTCAAGCAAGGTGCAGGGAGGCGCCATCCAGCCAGTGCGCGCGC
>JANLRX010000062.1:0-2048 GCA_031362025.1 Chloroflexota bacterium | reverse complement strand
GGCACTCGGGAAGTACTGGAAGAGGAGGATTTTCCGCCGCCGCTCCGTGTACGCACCCACGACCAGCACGAGACCGCCGGGACGCACCACCCGCGCCAGCTCCCGCGCGCACCGCTGTCGGTCCGGCACGTGGTGAACCATGTACCCCAGCCACGCCGCGTCGCAAGAAGAGTTGTCGAGCGGGATGGAGGTGGCGTCGCCGGGGACGTAGGTGACGCTCGGGTGAGGGGCGTCGCGGATTGCGGCCTCTCGCATGCCGCCGAAAGGCTCGACGCCAACGACGCGAGTGGCGAGGACATCCGCTATGAGTGGCGCGAACCGGCCGCTGCCGCTGCCGAGATCGAGGACTTGTTTCGGGGAGAGCGGTGCGAGGTGACGGGCGAGCGTCTCCCGCCAGGCGGCTTCGGCGCTGGCGGAGAGGTAACGAGCGCGGGCATAGTTCTGCGCCTGCCGCTCGTAGTCAACGCTGCCGGGACGGAAGGAAGTCACGCCGCTATTCTAGCCGTCACCACGCGGCCCCGGCCACAATTTGTGGCTCGCCTCCCTACCCGACTTTCTTGCGCGGAGGCGCCTTGCGCTTCGGCTTGTCGTTCCCCTTGAACGTAAACACGCTCAGCGCCCCGTCTTCCTCGACGCAGGCCAGCCTCACGTTGCTCACGTCCTCGACTCCTTGGCCGCGCAGCATCCCCATCAGCTCGTCCTCCGTCAGCAGTTCGGAGCGCATATTCCGGCGCAAGACCTTGCCATTGCGCACCACCGGCAAAGGCGGCGGCGAAAGGACTCGCGCGACCAGCGGGAACTGGTAGTTCGCCCAGTCCAGCGCGACGCCCCAGCCCACCAGCGTCGCCACCAGCACCGCACCGTCAATCAACGACACGTAGTCCCCGCCCAGCGCTTTGCCCGCCGCCTCCGCAACGAACACCACCACCACCAGGTCCACGATCCCGAGCGAGCCCACCGTGCGCCGCGGCGTGATCCGCAGCAGCGCCACCAGCAAGAAGTACATCACCGTACCGCGAACGAAGATCTCGATCACGTTCGCCTCGGGCGTGAACATCGCCTCCCAATCCACGGAAAGGAGCGGCATTGCGGCTACGTCAGTCAACTCGGATAGATTCTAAACCCCCGGACCATCCGTCCGCGCGACGCCAGCGCGTGCCGCCAGCCGCGTTCGCCGCCACCGTCGTTACGGCGTCCCCCAGCACCGGGCATGGTTGCGTCTGCGAGAGAGACGTCTGTTGCAGCACCTTCCGCAGCATCGCCTGGTTGTCCCGAGACGTGATCTCGCCGTCGCAGTCCAGGTCGCCCCACTGCTTGTCACCTATTCCGCCGACGGCCACCACGTCGCCCAGCGCCGGGCACGGCTGCGTCTGCGATAGCGGCGCCTGCGCCAGGATCTTCCGGGAAAGCGCCTGGTTATCGCGCGAGGTGATCTCGCCGTCGCAGTCGTTGTCGCCCCAGAGGTGCGGATCGCCCAGCGGTTCGCAGGCATCCCCAACACCGTCATCGTCCGAGTCGGCAATGTTGAGCGCGTTCACGCCGGGGCAGTTGTCCAGGCTGTCCGGCACTGTGTCGTCGTCGTCGTCCGCGCATCCGCTATCCGCCGCGTCCGTATCGCCATCGCCATCGTTGTCGTCGTTGTCCGTGCAGCTGTCGCCGAGACCCAGGAATTCGGGCAACGCGCTCGCAACTAGCGGGTCGGAGCCGGTGGCCCGTTCCATCTCGTCAGCCTGGCCGTCGCCGTCGCTGTCACCGTCGCACAGGTCACCCTCCTCGTCGCCATCCACGTTCTCCTGGAGTGCGTTCTGCGCAAGCGGACAGCTGTCATCGATGTCGGAGATCGCGTCATCATCGTCGTCCCCATCCGATGCGTTGGGCGTGCCGTCATCATCTGTGTCAGCGGGAGAGTCATCATCGTCGTCGGGCGTGCTGTCGCCGTCGTCGTCTATGTCGCAGTCATCGCCAAACCCGTCGAGATCGAGGTCGTCCTGGCCGGCGTTGGCTAGGGCCGGGCAGTTGTCAATGCCTTCGGCGGTGCCGTCGCCGTC
>JANLRX010000059.1:0-1840 GCA_031362025.1 Chloroflexota bacterium | reverse complement strand
CACCTCGCTAACGTCGAAGTCCTTCTCTGCCCATTTCACGGTTCTGACTTGCACGCAATCGAATTCGTGCGCCTTTGCAGAATCGTCGTAGCTCCATGCCCCCGCGATCTCCCCTAAGCGATAAGTACCATCTGTGTGGAGAGTCCATACGAGAGACCCTTCACTTGCACTCATGAAACGCTCAACCGTCATTCGCCCATTTCGGCTGTGAGCGCGTTCGATTCGTCGAAGGGCGTCCTCGGAGGTACCGTCATTGTCTGCCTCCCACCCTAATGCCGCTATGCCGTTGTTCAGACAGTGGTCAACTTGTTCCGTGTGGCGTTCAGCCATATCGGGTCGGCCTGAACGTAAGGCGAGTCGCCAGATTTCGGGCAATTCGGTGGTTTCCGCGTTGTCGAATATGGAGTTAGGCAACCTTCGGCATCCGTCCTGTGTTCAGGCTGATTCCATCGACCACCGGCAGGCGATCACTTTTCTTTAGGCCAAGCAGTACCCAACCTTCGAGGACCTCCAGAAGTTCGTTGCGGCAGACTTCCAATGTTTCCGCGTTCGCCCACACGCCACGAAACCCGCGGATACTTCCGAAATAGGTTCCGTCATCTTCCAGCATTTCGTAATTCGCGCGCTTCATTGCCGCCGCAAAATACTCCGTGAAAATCCCGCCGCTCACTTCTGGCCAAGTATACCGCGCCCCGCGTAGCGCGCCCGCCCACCTAGCTCCGCCTCGATCGCCAGCAGGCGGTTGTATTTGGCAGTGCGTTCGCCGCGAGCGGGGGCGCCGCTCTTGATCTGGCCGGCGCCGGTCGCGACTACGAGGTCGGCGATCGTCGTGTCTTCGGTCTCGCCGCTGCGGTGGGAGATGACGGACGTCCAGCCGGCGCGCGTGGCCTCGGCGATGGCGTCGAGCGTCTCGGTGAGCGTGCCCACCTGGTTCACCTTGATCAGCACGCTGTTCGCCGCCTCCTGGCGGATGCCCTCACGGATGCGGGCCGGGTTCGTGACGAAGATGTCGTCGCCGACGAGTTGCACGCGGTCCCCGAGACGGGCCGTGAGCGAGCGCCAGCCATCCCAGTCCTCCTCCGCCATCCCGTCCTCGATCGAGATGACCGGGTAGCGGCGAGTCCAGTCTGCCCAGAGATCGACCATCTCTTCGCGGGCGAGCGTCCGCCCCTCCGTCGCGAGCTTGTACTTGCCCCCGTCCTCGATCTCGGACGTGGCCGGGTCGAGCGCGATCGCGATGTCGTCGCCGGGGCGATGGCCGGCGCGGGTGATCGCCTCGATGATTAGCTCGACCGCCGCGTCGTTCGTCTTCAGTGGCGGCGCGAAGCCACCCTCATCGCCCAGTGTCGTCGGCAGCCCCCGTTCGTGGAGAATCGAGGCGAGCGCGTGGTAAACCTCTGCTGACCAACGGACCGCCTCGGCGAACGTCGGCGCGCCGACCGGGGCGAGCATGAACTCCTGGAAGTCGGTCGAGTTCGTCGCGTGGCGCCCGCCGTTGAGGACATTGAACAGCGGCAACGGCAGCAGCGCAGCGTCCTCTCCACCCAAGTAGCGGTAGAGCGGTACTCCCGCCGCGTTCGCCGCCGCGTGGGCCACGGCGAGCGAAACGCCGAGCATCGCGTTCGCGCCTAGGCTCGCTTTGTTCGGTGTGCCGTCGAGATCGATCATCACCTGGTCGATCGCCCGCTGGTCGGTCGCGTCCATGCCGCGAACGGCGGCGAGGATCTTCTGGTTGACGTTGGCGCAGGCGGTGAGCACGCCCTTCCCGCCGTAGCGCTTCGGGTCTTTGTCGCGCAGTTCCAGCGCCTCGTGGATGCCCGTGGAAGCGCCCGAAGGCACC
>JANLRX010000413.1:0-2354 GCA_031362025.1 Chloroflexota bacterium | reverse complement strand
GGGGACGGCGGAGTGGCGCGAGGTCGCGACGAACAACGACGGCTGGCGCGACAGCGGGACGTCCGTGATCCTGCCGCTGGCGCCGCCGGACTACACGCCGCGCGTGCTGGCGATGGGCGGGAGCGACCCGGCGATCAACGGCGTCGAGATGCTCGAGCCACAAGCTGCGGCACCGGCGTGGGAAGAGATGGCGTCGATGACGTACCCACGGCGGCACGCCAACTCCACGCTGCTGCCGGACGGGACGGTGCTCGTGACGGGTGGCACGGCGATCGACAACGAAGTGCCGAACGCGGTGCTGACTCCCGAACTGTACGACCCGGCGACGGACCAGTGGACGCAGATGGCGCCGCTCCAGCAGCCGCGCCTCTACCACTCGACGGCAGTGCTGCTGCCGGACGGGAGGGTGATGACATCGGGCGGCGACGGCGAGCTGTCCGCTGAGATCTACAGCCCGCCGTACCTGTTCCGCGGTCAGCGTCCCACTATCACCTCTGCGTCCCCCGCCACGTCGTACGGCTCCTCGCTCACGGTCGTCTCGCCCAATGCCGGCGACATCACGAAGGCGGTACTCGTGCGGCCGAGCGCGGTCACGCATTCGTTCAACCAGGAGCAGCGGATCGTCGAGCTGGAGTTCGACGCGGGCGACGGCCGGCTGGCGATCGAAGCGCCGCCGAACGCGAACCTTGCGCCGCCGGGGTGGTACATGCTGTTCCTGCTGAACGCTGACGGCGTTCCCTCCCAGGCGGCGTGGGTGCAGCTCGGCGCGGATCCGGTGGACGTCCACGGCGACAACAACTGCGACCAACAGGTGACGGGCGCCGACGCGCTGCTTACGATGTCGCATCTAGCAGGCGAGGACGCGCTGCAGGGGAACGCTTGTCCGGCGATCGGCAGCGGCGATCCGGTCTTCGGCGACGCGGACTGCGACGGCGACGTCGACGCGAACGACGCGATCGCGCTGCTCCGATACGCGGCGGGGCTCCCGGCAGACCGTCCGCCTGGCTGCGAACCGATCGGCCGCTGACGCTACGGCGTATGTCACCATAGACGTATGCGAAACGTGCTCGCGCTGTACTTCGGGGCGCTCGCCGTGCTTGGCGGCATCGCCGTGGCGGGCGCTGTCGTGCTGTACGACGCGGGCGGACCGTCGGGGCCGGTGGAGGCGGCGGCGGACAGGCACGGGTTCGGGGTCACGGACTGGGAGCTGCACCACTTCCCGGAGAAATGGCTGTTCAAGCTCGGCGGCGTCTTCGTCGATCACGGCCACGGGGACGCCGAAGAAGTCCTCGAGCGCTACTTCAACCTGACCGCCGAACTACTGGCGCTGGACCCCGAGTCGGAGGAATACACAGCGAAGGAACAGGAGCGGGCCTTCCTGGAAAACGCTGTCGAGGACACGATCGAAGGCCGCGTCACCGCAGTTCTGGAGGACGAGGGCCTGACCGCGGACCCGCCGCTGTTCTCGGACCTGGGGATCGTCTGGCCGCCGGTGGACTTCGAGTTCGAGGCGCCACCGCGGGTGCTGGTGATCTCGCCGCGAGACCACATCGAACTGAAGGAGGATTACCTGCTCCAGCCCGGCATCGGTCCGGAAATCGCGGAGGAGATCGAGGCCGAAGCGCAGCAGGAGGAGAACACCTCCGCGCTGGTGGTGCAGGCGGGCGGCGTGGCGTTGTACCCGAGCGTGGTCCAGAACCTGCGCGACTACAACGACCTCATCGACACCGTCTTCCACGAGTGGACGCACCAGTACCTGGTGTTCTACCCGCTCGGCAGCAGCTACTTCCGGGGGAGCGAACAGCGCACGCTGAACGAGAGCGTCGCCAACCTCTCCGGCCACGAACTCGCGCGCGTCTACTTCGAGCGCTACGGCGAGCTGGACTTGCGCCCCGAACCGACTCCGGAGCCGAGCGAGCCTGCACCCGAACCTACGGAGGAAGCGGCGCTTGAACCGGAACCGAGCGAGGCGCCGTTCGACTTCACCGCGGCGCTGCGGGCGCTGCGGGTGCAGGTCGAGGCGATGCTGGCGGCCGGGCAGATCGAGGAGTCGGAGGCGCTGATGAGCCAGAAGCGCGACGAGTTCGAGGTCGAGGGGCACTTCATCCGCAAGCTGAACCAGGCCTACTTCGCGTTCCATGGCTTCTACGCGGACACTCCGGGCTCGATCGACCCGCTCGGGCCGAAGCTGCAGTCGCTTCTGGAACGCGCGGGTTCGCCGGGCGATTTCCTGCGAGAGTTACGCGGGGCGACGACACGCGCAGACGTGGACGAGTTGTTGGAGGAAGACGGGGGCTAAGCCGCGTTCGAGGCGTCAGTGGGTGCGTGAAGTTGTTGAACGCGGAAGACGCGGA
>JANLRX010000474.1:0-1566 GCA_031362025.1 Chloroflexota bacterium | reverse complement strand
GCGGCACGCCGGCCTTGCTGAAGCGGTCAGCGAACGTAGGGACTATTCCAGTGCTGATGAGTTCGCCCATGATGCGGCCGTCTTCAGCGATCGATGTTGTTTCGAAGACGAAGAGATCCTGCATCGTCACCGTGGCCTCTTCCATACCTACGACCTCACTTACGTTGATGATGCGGCGAGTTCCGTCAGCAAATCGTGCAAGGTGAATGATCAGGTGGAAAGCTGCCGCCATTTGCTCGCGTATCGCCCTGGCCGGGAGATCGAAGCCAGCCATAAGGACCATATTCTCGATCCGAGAGAGTGCGTCGCGCGCGGAGTTCGCGTGGACAGTGGTCAGAGACCCTTCATGACCAGTATTCATAGCTTGCATCATGTCGAATGCTTCCGGCCCACGCACCTCGCCAACAATGATGCGGTCTGGTCGCATCCGGAGGGCATTTCGCAGCAAATCGCGCTGCGTCACTTCATTCTTGCCCTCAATGTTTGGCGGGCGGGCTTCCGCACTGATTACATGACGTTGCTGGAGCTTGAGCTCAATGGGGTCTTCGATGGTGACGATGCGCTCGCGTTCCGGAATGAAAGCGGAGAGCGCGTTTAGCACTGTGGTCTTGCCCGTCCCGGTACCACCGGAGATCACCATGTTAAGGCGGAGCTGCACCCCGGCCCGCAGGAAATCACACATTTCTGGGGTCAGAGTCCCGTTTCCAACGAGATCCTCCACGGAGTACTTATCGGGACGGAACTTACGGATGGTGACGACGGGCGAGCGGGGTATCAGAGGCGGAATGATGATATTCACACGCGAACCATCCGGTAGCCGGGCGTCCACGAATGGCGATGACTCGTCCACTCGACGGCCGAGGGGCGAGATGATTCGGTCGATAACGAGCATGATGTGATCCACGTTGCGGAAGCGGAGTGCAGACAGGTAGATTATGCCGTCGCGCTCGAAATAAATTTCGTCCGGGGCGTTGACCATCACTTCTGAAATTGACTTGTCCTGAACCAGCGGCTCCAAGGGGCCGAGACCAACTGCGTCGTCGATCACCCGCCTGATGATCATTTCCTTGCGCTCGCCATAAAGTTGGCCCGCGATATCGGCCAAGAGTGTGCGGACCCCTTGTTCGATGGCCTCCCGCCCTCGTGATGGCCCGAGGCGCTCGACGGCAGAGAGATCCATGTCCTGAATCACTCGGGTGTGTACTTTCTGTACCACCTCTTCGTCTTCTGCGGATAGGGGGGCAAAGTCATCGACAGCCATTTGGGCGGTCAATCGAGACGGTATAACCCATTCGGGCGCTCGTTCATCTTGCTCTTGTTTTGGCCACAACATCGGCTATCCCCCTTCTGACTTTACAAGCGGCTCTGGTGCTGGTTGTCGTCGCCGAAATAATCCAAACGATTTGGCGGGGCGCGTCGCCTCCGTAGCGCTGCCGCCGGTGAGCGCCTCGGCGAGCTGGACGAGGGTGCGAGCACCGTTCCCGCCCGGGCTGGCGATTACTGCGGGGTTTCCGACCTGGGCCCCGATACGGATTTCCCGGTCATACGGTATTGACCAAAAGAATT
>JANLRX010000398.1:0-3664 GCA_031362025.1 Chloroflexota bacterium | reverse complement strand
ACCCACGGCGAGCACGCTGGCGGGAGTCGACATCAAGGGCCAGGTATTTGGGGTTGACGACCCGAATTACTTGTGGACGGTGGCGATACGCCGCGGCTTTGCGACGGGGCCAATCATCGCGCTGAAGACGATGATTGGTTTAACGGCCACCGAGGCGGTACGCCATGTTGATTTCGTGCAACCTGTTGCAGTGACGGCCGGGGACACATACTGGCTGGAGGCAGCGGGTGAAGGCAACCTGCTCCAGTGGGCGTTCCAAATGACGGGAGACCCATACGCAGCCGGCCAGCCGGATGCGGCGCTCCGAGGGGCATTCACGGGATCGGATCGCTACTTCGTGACGTACAGTTCGCCGCCACCCCCGCCGATCACGCCGACTCCACGCCCGACGCGTACGCCGCGACCGTAGGTTAGCTGTTGGGAAGGCTGGGGGCTGTCGAGCGGCCGGCGACCCCCGCTCCGATGGAGAGCAAGCGGCGCAGCGCTTGACAGCGTTTGTCCGCCGCAAGATACTCCCGCCAAGCGTTTACGCTCGGCCGGTGCGGCTGGGAGGGGTCATTGGCGGCGCCGGTGATCGGCAAGCCTAGTCTTTAAGGGGGTGCGCGATGCGCAAGTTCTTCCTGTTGGCAGTCTCGGCAGTCCTTCTGTCGTTCGTGGCGATTTCGCCCGGCGGTGGGGCTTCGGAGTCGCAGGCGAGTCACCACAATCCGATTCTGTTTGTGCATGGGTATACGAGTAACGCGGCGGCCTGGGACAACATGAAGGCGCGCTTCGTGACGGACGGTTGGGAGAGCAACACGCTCTTCGCATACACGTTCAGCAGCACACAGTCGAACGCGACCGTCGCGAGCGCGATCTCGACACGGGTGAACGAAATCATGGCAGCGACGGGCGCGGCGAAGGTGGACATCATCGCGCACTCGATGGGCAGCCTGAGCAGCCGGTACTACATCAAGAACCTGGGCGGCCAGACGAAGGTGGACGACTGGGTGTCGCTGGGTGGTCCCAACCACGGCACGACGTGGGCGTACGGGTGCTTCTTCTTCTCTCCCTGCAACCAGATGCTGCCGGGCTCGAGCTTCTTGAACTCGCTGAACAGCGGGGATGAGACGCCGGGCGCGGTGAACTATGGGACGTGGCGGACGCCGTGTGACGAGCTGGTGACGCCGTCATCGAGCACGAGCCTGACGGGGGCGACGAACACGGAGACGGCGTGCATGGGGCACTCCGACCTGCGGACGGACGCGACGGTGTACGGTCAGGTGCGGAACTTCGTTCAGTAGGGCGACGATCTAGCGGCACGAGGGGCGTCCGGGAATCGGGCGCCCCTCTGCTGTTTCGAGGGTGTGGGCGGGCGACCTTGAAGGTCGCCCCTACGGGGTGCGGCGGCGGCGGTTTGTGGTGTTATGTCGTGCTGTTTGGGGGTGGGTTGACAAGGGTTGTGCTGTGTTAAACTATCGGCGGTTTACAAGTTCGATGCCTTACCCCGTACCCTGGTTTCCCAGTCGTCCGGCTCAGTTGGCCGAACCTTTGCCAAATCCCAGGAAAGGAGAGTAGCCAAATGAGCTTTCAGGACAAGACATTGGTGTGCCAGGACTGCAATTCCGAATTCACGTTCACTGCAGACGACCAGCAGTACCACCAGGAGCGAGGCTTCACCAACGAGCCGAAGCGCTGTCCCTCATGCCGGGCAAACCGTCGTTCGACGGGGAGCTACGGTGGAGGCGGCGGTGGCGGCGGTTACGGTGGCGGATCTCGCCAGATGTTCCCCGCGACGTGCGCTCAGTGCGGTAAGGAAACGCAAGTTCCCTTCGAGCCGCGCGGAGACCGTCCCGTTTACTGCAGCGATTGCTTCAGCAAGCAGCCGCAACGCGGTGGCGGCGGCGGTGGCGGTGGCGGCGGTGGTGGCCGAGGCGGTCGCTACTAGACCAACACGGTAATTGAACAGGGGCCCGATTTCGGGCCCCTGTTTTTATTTCGGGGCGTTGGGCCTCCCCGCGCCGCCCCGGCGAGGGCGCTGCCCTCTGCGCACCCGTTGGGGGGCGCACCCCCCAAGCCCCCGTATGCCTTTGGGTTGTTGGCTGGGGGTGTGTGTTTGATTGTGGTGGTTGGGCGCTGGTAGACTGGGATTTCGGTAACGCCCCCACTTTTTCGCCCACCCGAAGGACGTTTGTATGCAAACCACTGTTGTCGGCAACTATCCGAAGATACCCAATCGGCCGCGGCCAGGACGGTATCGCAATGCGATCAATAAGCGCGATCGTGGCGAGATTACGAACGAAGAACTGACGCAGGTCGGCGATGAGGTGACGATCGAGGTGATCGCCGAACAGATCGAGGCCGGCGTGGACATCGTGACGGACGGTCAGGTGCGCTGGGACGACGATCAGACGTACGTGACGCGCCGGATGAAGGGGATCGAGATCGGGGCGCTGCAACGGTACCTCGACACGAACACGTACTTCCGCGAGCCCGAGGTGACCGGCGAGATCAAGCCGGACGATGACTCAGTGCTGGTGCGGGATTGGCAGTTCGCTCAGAAGAACAGCAGCCGGCCGGTGAAGGCGATCCTGCCGGGGCCGTTCACGCTGGCCTGCCTCTCGGTGGACAAGCAGTACGGGTCGGTCGAGAAGCTGGCGCTGGCGTACGCGCAGGCGCTTCGACATGAAGTTGATGGGCTGGTTGCTGCGGGGTGTAAGCACATCCAGGTGAACGACCCGATCATCGTGTTCCGGAAGGGCGAGATCGCGACGTTCACGAAGGCTCTGACGGCGCTGCTGGACGGAGTGTCAGAGGCCGAGACGGGTGTGTACACGTGGTTCGGCGACTGCGCCGGGATCCTCGATCAGATGCTGGCGACGCCGGCGGATGTGATCGGGCTGGACCTGGTCTGGGGCCGTGAGAACTGGGACGCGCTGAAGGGCGTGAACTTCGACAAGAAGCTTGGTGCCGGAATCGTGGACGCTCGCAACACGCGTCTGGAGTCGGCGCGCGAGGTTGCGGACGCGGTGAAGAGGCTCGAAGGGATCGTGCCGGCGGACCGGTTGTACGTGAACCCGTCGTGCGGGCTGGAGTACCTGCCGCGAGAGACGGCGTTCGAGAAGCTTAAGATAATGGTAGAAGGCGCGCGTCAGGCAGAAGGAGTCGCGGCGTAATGGTCACTGAATCGACGCAACTGAAGGGTAAGACAACGAGTACGAAGAACCTGATCACGACGGCTGTCGGCAGCTACGCGAAGCCGGACTACCTGACGAAGGCTCGGACCGAGTTCTCGACGGGAAAGATTGACCGGGCGGAGCTGGACAAGCTGGAGAAGAAGGCGACCGAGTACTGGATTCGCGTGCAGGAGAAGGTTGGCCTCGACGTGCTGGTGCACGGGGAGATGGAACGCGGCGACATGGTCGCGTACTTCTCGGGCGAGCAGGGCGGGACGCCGATCAAGGGGATGAAGCTCGGTGGGCTGGTGCGCTCGTACGGCAACCGGTACTACCACAAGCCGATCATCTTCGACAAACTCGAGTACCCCGGCCCGATGACGGTCGATATGTGGAAGTACTCGCAGGGCCTGACGGACCGGCCAGTGAAGGGAATGCTCACGGGCGCCTACACGATGGTGGAGTGGTCGTTCGACGAGCACTACCCGTCGCGCGAGGCGTGCGTGATG
>JANLRX010000399.1:0-2647 GCA_031362025.1 Chloroflexota bacterium | reverse complement strand
TTCAGCAGGTATACGATGACGTCCGCGCCCCACTCCTTCAGGTGCCGCGCCGCGACGAGGCCGTCGCCGCCGTTATTCCCCGGCCCGCAGAGCACGAGGATCCGCCGCTCCGCGATCTCGCCGAGCATCAGCCAGGCCTCCTGCGCAACGGCCAACCCCGCGCTCTCCATGAGCTGCGCCACCGGCACGCCGCAATCGCGTTCCAGCCGCTGCATCTCGGCCACAGTAACGAGTTTCACGGGCGCGCCTGTCCGTCTTCTTCTGGATCTTCGATGAACCGATGCCTCGTTGCACGTATGACCACGAACGATCCCACACTACCGCCAACGAGGGTGGCAATGAAGGCCACTGCGACCCCCCGCACTCCGACTCCGGGGCCATTCAGAGCCATCAAGAGTAAGATCACGCATGTAACCAGAAAAGCTGAAGCGATACTCACCGCAGTCCACGCTACTGGTTGATAGGTCTTCTTCATGTGGACTACTTCACGTACGACTTTGGTGACTTCACGAACTTCTTCAGGCAATCGTCGGAGCAGAAGGCGTGCTCGCGGCCGTCAACGGAGAGCCGCGCGGCGACTTCGCCTTGGCCCATCTCCATTCCGCAGACGGGGTCGATCACGCGCTCGTCGCCCTCTGGGCCGACAGCCTTCGCCTCGAACAGCTCAACCTCCGCGGCGAGCCCCTTTAGCCGACGGCGACCGATGCGCACGAAGTCCACGCCCTCATACGCTTTCGCGCGGCGACGCACCTCGTCCGTAACGATGAATTGGTGCCGGTGCGCTTCGTCCGCCAGTCGCGCGGCGATGTTGACGTTCGAGCCAACGTAGTCGCCTTCGCGGTACAGGAGCATCCCCCAGTGGAGGCCGATGCGCACGGCCGGGAACTGCGGCTCGGTGCTCGAGACGCGCTCCAGTTCCAGCCCGCAAGAGACAGCGGAGAAGCACTCCGGGAAGACGATCATGAACCCGTCACCGATCTGCTTCACGATGCGACCGTGGCAGCGCTGCACCGCCTTCCGCACCATCGTCCCGAAGCGGTCGAGGACGGCGGCGGCGCGCAGGTCGCCCATCGCCTCCGCCAGCGGGGTGAACGACGCGAGGTCGACGAACATGATCGCGCGACGGATCTGGCCCGGCGTCTCGCTCTTCTCGACGAGCCCGGCCTCTTCCTCGAGGTGCATCAGCATGTCTTCCCAGGCCGCCTTCATCGCGCCCTTGCGGAAGAAGTAGAGCAGCGCCGGCTCCACCAGCGGCTCAATCTTGGCGAACGTTTCGTTCAGGCGATCGAACGACTCGACCGAGTTGTCTTGCATCTGCTGGTGGAGGTAAAAGTGGCTCGTGCGCTGGCTGACCTCCGCGGCGCGGCGCATGGCGTCGGCGTACACCCGCAGGATCTGGAGCAGGGCATCCGGTGGATACCCAGCGTTGATCGCCACGGCGCAGGAGCGGAGGCAGAAGAGGTCGTCCTCATCCAGCATGTCGCCGCCTTCGCACATACCCGTCGCATCGACGATCCGGCGCAGTTCCTCTAGCTCCAGACCGACGATCTCTGCCGCTTCCGGGACCGAGTACATCGGTCGGGTCAGCTGCTGGCTCATCCCTTCCAGGTAGTGTTGCAGCACCGCATCCGGTTGCCGGAACGCCACCCCGATCTCGTCCAGTGTGTGACCGTAGTGCAGCAGCTCGTGCACCAGGCGAGCTCGTCCGACGTCGTTCGTCGTGAAGTTATCGTCTGACACAGAGCCGATGATCCCCGCCTCGCGCCACGAGAGCAGTATCTCGGGCTTCTCGCCCGTGTACTGAGCGAGCTCGTCGTGGGTCAGCGATCGCACCGGCCCTGCCGCTCCCGCGAACACGTGATGCCCCTTGTAATCGCCGCCCACTACAACAGCCCCCTCTCGCGTAGAATGCCGGTGAACTTCTCCCGCCAGGCTTCGCGGTCCGGCTCCAGGTCCTGGGACGCCCCGACGACGAACGCCACGGCGAACTCGCGGCTGTGGCTCATGCTGATGTCGATCCCTTCGAGGCCGATCTTCTCGGCTCGCTTGCGGGCGCGGCCGTGCAGGTACACGAGCGGCTTCCCGCGGTGGTTCGGCAGGATCTCGATCTCGTTCCAGTTGAGGCCACGGGCGCCGGTGCCAAGCGCTTTCATCACCGCTTCCTTGGCGGCGAAGCGGGCGGCCAGTTCGCTGGCGCGGCCGCGACAGAACGCGGCTTCGAGCTCCGTGTAAACCCTGCGCAAGAACCTCTCTCCGAACTTGTTGAGCGCCGCTTCGATACGGGGAATCTCGATGATGTCCACTCCCACGGCGCTCGGCTTCATACCTGCGATTGTACCCGCCGCGTGCTCGCCAAATACAGCCGCTCTTGCAGTGCACCACACCCAGCGACCCCCGTATAATCGCCACCACTATGGACGAGATGGGCACAGTCGCGGCGCTCTGGCGCTACCCGGTGAAGGCGATGATGGGCGAGGAGCTGAACGCCGCGCTCGTCACCGGCCACGGCCTCGCCGGCGACCGCGTCTACGCGCTGATCGACAACGATGGCAAGATCGGCACCGGCAAGGTGCAGCGTAAGTGGGCGCCGCTCTTCCGCTCCCGCGCCCGCTACCTGGCCGAACCCACCAGCGACGAGCCCGTCCCC
>JANLRX010000389.1:0-1879 GCA_031362025.1 Chloroflexota bacterium | reverse complement strand
CGAGTGGGCCGCTCGCTGTGTAGATCTCGGAGCAGGCGAGTTGCTTGACACCGGCATGGACCGTGACGGCTCTGAAGCTGGCTACGACAGCGGCCTAACCCGCGCCATCTCCGAAGCCGTGACAGTCCCCGTGATCGCCTCAGGCGGCGCCGGGAACGCCGAGCATATGAAGGCGGCGATCGTCGACGGCAAAGCGGACGCCGTGCTCGCCGCCAGTATCTTCCACTTCGGCACCTGCCGGATTCGCGAGGTCAAAGAATATCTGGCCTCCGAAGGCATCTCCGTCCGCCTCTAACCGAATCAGAACTCGAAAGGAACCGAGATGAAACTCCAATACGATGACCGTGGCCTGATACCCGCCATAGTCCAGGACGCCGACACCGGCGAAATCCTCATGTTCGCCTGGATGAACGAGGACTCCCTCCGAAACACGCAAGAAAGCGGCGACGCCTGGTTCTGGAGCCGGAGCCGCAAGGAGCTGTGGCACAAGGGTGCCACTTCCGGCAACACGCTCGCTGTGCGCGAGATCCGCTACGACTGCGACGAAGACGTCCTGTTGCTGAAAGTGGATGCCGCAGGCCCCGCCTGTCACACCGGCGAACGCAGCTGCTTCTTCCGGACGCTGGAGGCGCCAGCCCAGGCATAGGAACAGGCGCTCTCAATAGAACAAGGGCGCTAGCGTGAGCGCAGCGTTGGAAAGAATAAGCCGGCGGGCAGGAATGCTCTCTTGGGCCGAGGGGGTAGTCCACAGCGCCTATGTGCGGCCCTGCCCGCGCGCCCATATTCTACCTGTATCGAAAAGACGTCAAGCCCCTGGCGAAAGAAGTTCGATGCCTGCGGCTAATCGAGCGGGGGCGCCGCCTTCGTTGCCGCGTCAAGTTTTGCCGCCACGTCCGGCCCGGCCCGCTCGAACGCTGCCTCCGCGTCCAGCACCTCTTGCAGCGCACGGAGGGCAACCTCCACTTGCGCGTCATCCGGCGGCTTCGTGGTGATCGCCTGCAGCGCCAGGTTCGGCCACATCAGCACCTTCGTAATCGGGTTGTCCTCAAATGCGCCTCCGAGACGGATCAGCTCGTACGCGATCGACGCGATCACCGGGATCAGGACGATGCGAGACACGACGCGCAGCCAGAGATCTGGACTGCCCACCGCCGCAAACACAACCACGCTGACAATGACGACCGTCAAGAGGAAGCTCGTACCGCAGCGCACGTGCGCCGTCGGGTGCCGCTGAACCGAGGCGGCCTCCAGGGGGTCTCCGTGCTCCAGCGCGTGGATGCTCTTGTGCTCCGCCCCGTGATATTCGTACACGCGACGTACGTCCGGCATCAACCCGATCACGGTGACGTAGCCGATGATCACGCTCAGCCGGATCACACCCTCGACTACGATCACCGCCAGGTCGCTCCCGAAGATGTCGTGCAACAGGTTAGCCAGCAGCAGTGGTCCCGCGAAAAACAGCCCGCCAACCAAGACCAGTGATGCGATCGCCACCGCCCACATCGGGCCGGACTCCATCTCCTCGTCCGCTTGTCCCAACTGCACATTGGATGACCAGACCAGCGCCTGCATCCCCAGCGCCAGCGTCTCCCACAGCACCATCACACCACGAACGAACGGCAACCTGCGCACGAATCCGGCGTACAGTCCGCCCAGCTGCTGTGTGCGGACGACGATCTCGCCCTCCGGGTTGCGGCAGGCGATCGCGATGGAGTTAGGCCCGCGGATCATGACCCCTTCGATCACCGCCTGGCCGCCGTAGTAGATTCGCTTATTCGACATCGATGCTCCCAGCATAAATGAAACCGGGCTCAGAGTTCCCTCTGAGCCCGGTGCGATGCCGTAGCAATCGCTTCTACTTCATTCCGTAACGGCGCTT
>JANLRX010000390.1:0-2851 GCA_031362025.1 Chloroflexota bacterium | reverse complement strand
ACGCCACCGCCAGCATCGTCGAGTTCAGCGGCGCCAGCACCCCGCCCAGGCACACGGTCAGGAGCAGCAGCCGGTAGTTCGGCGCTCGTGCGGCCGTTGGCTCGTTGCTCATCGGATCATCGGAAACGTAGCGTTACGACTCCAGCCGCACAGTTCCTTCGCTGCCGTCCACCGTAATCATCTGGCCGTCCTCGATCAGCGCCGTCGCCAGCTTCGTGCCGACGACCGCCGGGATGCGGTACTCGCGCGCCACGATCGCCGTGTGCGAGAGCACGCCCCCATGGTCCGTCACGATCGCCGACGCCAGCGCGAACAGCGGAGTCCACGGAGGCATCGTCGCCGGGCACACCAGGACCTCGCCGCTCTTCAGCCGGTCCGCATCATCCAGCGAAAGAATCACCCGCGCCACGCCCGTAATCTTTCCCGCCGACGCCCCATGCCCGTTGATCACCCTCGGGTCAGCGCTCTCCGGCGGCTTCACCCCGAAGAATCTCTCCTCCGGCCCATCCGAAGGAGGAGGCGTCAAACCAAACTCCGCCGGAGGAGCCTTCGCCCGGAACTTCGCCAGGTCAGCCCGCCGGCTCGCCACCAACTCTCGGAGATCGCCCGCGCCGCCCCGCAACGCGTCCTGCAGCTCGTCGTACCGCAGCATGAACACATCGTTCGTCGCCGCCATCCGCCCGGCTGCGACCAGCCTCCGTCCCGCTTCCAGCGTCGGCATCCGCTGCACGCACGTCCCCTGCTGGTCGATCCAGAAGTTGTGGTTCTCCTGCACCGGCAGGTACTGCTGCGCGAATGCCAGCGCCTGCGAGAACATCTCGACTGGACCACCCGCCAGCTTCTCCTTCAGCACCTTCTCTCGCGCCTCCCGCGCCGCCACCAGCGACCTGAACTCCTCCTCGGGATCGTAGTCGTTACGGGCCGCGTACTCGCGCACCAGCGCGTAGATCGGTGTCGGGTCCTCGTGCCACGTCGTCGCCGCGATATCGAAGTCCTTCGCCCGCCAGCCGTATTTCTCGGTGTGTTCGTCCACCGCACCGTTATATTCGGCTCCACCCTCCACGCCCTCGATCGCCGCTCGCGCCTCGCTCGGCGGGACCTCGCGCAGAACCTTCATCACCGCCGGACGCTTCCGCGCCTCCGCCGCCAGGTGCCACAGCGCGTTCCCCACCTCGACGCTCTTGTTCGGGAACCCCTGCAGGAGCTGCAAGTGCTCGCTCCCCTTCGGCTTCCCGAACAGGTTTCCGTACACCTCCTCAAAGAAGGCAACCGATCCCCCCGCCGGCAGCACTGCCAGGAAGTGCAACTGCCCCGATCGCTCCCTCTTCGCCACGATCCGTTCGAACAGCGTCGACAAGTCCCTATCGCTCATTTCGCTGTAGTTCCCGAAGAGCGTCTCATCGTTCAACTCGCGCACTTCCGGCTCGTACACCGTCGTCCAGCGCTCCAGCAGCCCCGGTATGTACTGCATCATCGCCGCCTGCATCTCCTGCATCCTCGTTGGCATCGCTTCCGGCGGCAACGGCACCGCTGCCCGGTACGCATAGTGATTGAACACCTTGAACTCAACCGACTGGAACGGCATCCGCAACTCCTGTGCCGCCAGGTTGAATCCCCGGATGAACGCCGGTAGGTCCATCGTCGCCTGTAGAGGCGACATTCCGGTCGGCCAGTGCATCTGGTCCACCTGCCAGAACAGCTCCGCGTCTTCGGGCTTCTCCCAGTTGATCGGGAAGTCGTCAGGTGTCGTTAACCGTTGTTGCTCAGTGACCATTGAAAGCTCCTCATCTCGGCCATCGGGCGGACTATCGAACTTGGGCTGCAAGAGCTTGTATTGTAAACGCCGTGTTACAAAGCAAGCCACCGCCGCTCGTTGCCCCCATCACCACCCTCACCAGTGCCGACGTCGACATCGCCGGCGGCAAAGGCGCCAACCTCGGCGAACTGACGCGCCTCGGCATCCCCGTCGTCCCCGGCTTCGTCGTTACCGCTCCCGCCTACTTCCGTTTCCTCGACGCCGCCGCCCTCCGACCCGACGCCGAGCGCATCCTCGCCTCCCTCGACGTCAACGACCGCTCCTCCCTCGAAACGACCGCCACCGGCCTCCGCTCCCTGATCACCGCCGCCCCGATGCCCGAAGACATCGCCGCCGCCATTACCGCCGCTTACCGGGAGCTCGGCGCGGGCGCCGTCGCCGTACGCAGCTCCGCCACCGCCGAGGACCTCGCCCAGGCCTCTTTCGCCGGCCAGCAAGAGAGCTACCTCAACATCGACGGCGCGGCCAACGTCGTACGCGCCGTCCAGGACTGTTGGGCCTCCCTCTTCGAAGCGCGCGCCATCCACTACCGTGCCGGTGCCGGCTTCGGCCAGCTTGATGTCGGCATCGCCGTCGTCGTCCAGCGCATGGTCCAGTCCGAGCGTTCCGGCGTGATGTTCACCCTCCACCCGGTCACCAACGACCACACCCAGGTCCTAATCGAAGCCGTCTACGGTCTCGGCGAAGCCATCGTCTCCGGCCAGGTCACCCCCGACATGTACGCCGTCGATAAACCCACCGGCGCTCTGCTGGAGTCCGAAGTCACCCCCCAGGAGCAAGAACTCGTCCGCAACCCCGACGCCACCTGTTCCGAAGACGCCAATCACTGGGTCGACGTCGACTGGGGACGTCGCGCCCACCAAAAGCTCACCGACGAAGAGGCCGTCGCACTCGCCGCCATGGGGCAGACCCTCGAAGCGCACTTCGGCTGCCCCCAGGACATCGAATGGGCTCACGCCGACGGAGCGTTCTACATCCTCCAATCCCGCGCCGTCACCACCACCGGCCAGTAACCAAACCCCAAAACCCGTCCCA
>JANLRX010000316.1:0-2097 GCA_031362025.1 Chloroflexota bacterium | reverse complement strand
CAGATAGAGCTCAGTCAACGCTTTCTCGTCGCCAGTCTTGGCGTTGTCTACGAGAAGGCGCTCATCAAGAGCGTCGCCATTAGGGCTCACGGAGCAGTCCTCCCACTAAGCCCCCCATTTGGCTGAGGTGGTTGCTCGCGTATCTTACCCTATTAACCCCGTCACTGCATACAACGCGGGCTATTGTGGAAAAGTTACCCACAAACGACGCCTTCCGGGCGTCTCTTTGCAGGCTCCTGGTCGTATTAACCATTAGTTAACCAGGACTAGTTTGGTATCCTCATTTTGATGAAGCGCATAAACCTCTCCTCCATCGACACCCGCACCAAGCTGGGCGCTACCCTTGTCATCGCTTCTGTGGCCGCCTTGGCCATCGGACTCTTTGCCGTAGTATCAGCGCTGACTGACGATCCTGTAAAGTTGCCCGACCAGGGATCGATACAGGAAATTGTTGACGATAACGCGACGCCCGGTGCGTTCGTGGGCGGGCCTGGGGTCACACCGAGGCCCCTGCCCGTGGGTCCGCTGCCCGTCGCCCTGGAAATCCCCCGCGTCGATATCGATTCGTCCGTCATCAAGCTTGGCTTCATACCGGACTCCAACAATATTCCCGCCGTCCCTGAGCGCGGTGAGCAGGTGGGTTGGTACGACTTCAGCGCACCGCCTGGTCTCGACAACAACGCTGTCTTCACGGGCCACGTGGACTGGCAGACTCCCGCCGGCAGTCCGATCCCCGGCGCCTTCTACCGGCTGCGCGAGCTGCAGATCGGCGATCCGATCACGATCACGCTGGAGGATGGCACGGAGATGGAGTACAGGGTTACGGGAAACGTCGCCGCCAAGTACGACGACCCGAACGTCATCCGGGCGATGGAGTGGACCTCGAAGGATGTGATCACGCTGATCACTTGCGGGGGTACGTGGCAGATAGATCCTTCAAAGGAGAACGGCGGCAACTACAGCCACCGGATAATCGTCCGGGCGGAGCGTGTCACGGACGGCGAAGCGGCCGCCCTGGCTCGCTAACGACCTGCAGTAAGGGCAGCCACCGAGAACATCTGAGTCCCGCGGATGAGGCCGTCCATCCAGAACCCGTCTGAGACATCCTTCTCGCTGACGAACTTCACGGCGTGCCACCACGGGGCGTTACCGTCCGCGGCGTGTATTGGCGTCGGTACGGCCGTTGGCACTATGGTCGGGGCCTCAGGCGGTGCGGCGGGCTGCTCAGGAGCTAGCGCGGCTGCCTGGGGCTGCGGCGCCGGGGCAACGTTCTCGACTACTGGTGCGGGTGCGGGCGGCGCGGGCGCTTGCTGTGGGGGCGGCGCGCCAACGGGATCGCCACCGAACTCGGTCGCCCAATACCAGCCAAAGGTGGACGAAGCGTTGTAGGCCCGGGCGATGCCGATGACCGTGTAGTTGGAGCCGAGCATGTTCGCGCGGTGACCTTCAGAGTCGCGCCACATCCGGAATGATTCGGACGCTTCCATGGTGCCGGCGACGAGGTTCTCGCCTCGATAAGTGTTGACGGCGTAGCCCTGCTGGTCCATTCGGGTAAACGGATCGCGGCCGAGTGAATCGGTGTGGCTGAAGTAGTCGTTCGCGGCCAGGTCGTCGGCCATCCAGCGCGCTACACCGTTCAACGAGGAGTCGATGGTGAGGGGGCCGAGGCCGTTCTGCGCGCGGTAGTCGTTGATGATTCCGAGAAATGCTGCTTCTTCGTTGTCCAGCGCCTCGGCCTGTCCGGTCGGAGCGGTCGTCACGGAGAGCAGGGAGATCGCCAGGAACACCGGCACGATCAGTGCGAGTGCGGCGATATTTCGAGCGATCTGGCGGCCAAAGGCCATATGGTAAACTCCGAATGGTCGAGGGATCCTCTGGGAACCCTTGCTGGGGACGGGGACACTGCTTCCAGGCCGTTGCTCCCCGTCTGTTTTTGTTCTTACGATTGCTTTGCTTAGTGTGTCCGTTTTGCTATCCTACAAAGGCAGTCACGACATTATAGACATAGCCATACAACCACCAACACAAAAGACCACCACAGCCACCGACAGCACAAGAGCCGCCACCGAACGAGAAGCCGTGAAAATGGCCGTGATG
>JANLRX010000279.1:0-3506 GCA_031362025.1 Chloroflexota bacterium | reverse complement strand
CCTACAGCGAGCCGGTGGAAATCGACTTCACGGAGCTAGACCTGTTCGCGGTGACGGGACCGACGGGCGCAGGCAAGTCGTCTCTCGTGGATGCCATCACATACGCCCTGTTCGGCAAGGCGCCGCGCGCGGGGAACGCCGTCAAGGAGATGATCAGGCAGGGTGCGGACCGCCTGAAGGTGAGCCTGGAGTTCTCGGCAAGCGGCGAGCGGTACCGCATCCACCGCTCGACGGCGCGCAAGGGGACCGCGCCGGTGCAGCTCGAACGCTTCGACGAAGGGGAGTGGATCGGGATCACGGAACGCGCGGCGGAGGCGACCAGCGAGATTGTGGGCATCCTGCGGATGGACTACGACGCGTTCGTTCGGTCGGTGCTGCTGCCTCAGGGCGACTTTGCGCAGTTCCTGGCGGGCGACCGCGACGAGCGACGGAAGGTGCTGGACGGGCTGCTGCAGATCGGCGTGTTCGCGGTGATGGCGCAGAAGGCGAACGCGCTCGCGGCGCGCCACAGCGACGAGGCGAATCGCCTCCGCGAGCGACTCGACACGGAGCTGGTGGACGCGACGCCGGACAAGCTCCGCGAGGCGAAGGCGGATCTTGAGGCGCAACGGCTGGCGGTGATCGAGGCGGCGGCCACCCGACAGGCGGTCGAGAAGGCGAGTGAGGCAGCGACGAAGCTGGCGGAGGCGCGAGAACGCGAGGCCAAGGCGCGCACGGCGCTGGCAGAGGCAACGGGGAAGCTCGCGGAGGCGCAGGAGGCGGCGGCGACCGGCAAGCAGCAGGAGGCCGCGCACAGGGCGGCGATCGAGGCGCTGCAGAAGGGGGTCGCGGCAAACAAGTACGACGAGCCGGCGTACCTCCGCTACCAGCGAGCGGCCGGGATCGCGCTGGACCTGGCGAACGAAGAGCGCACGGCGGCGGATGGCGAGAAGCAACTCGCGTTGCTGGCCAAGGAGGCGGACGCGGCAAGCGCGGCAGCGGAGAAGGCCGCGAAGTCGTGCGAGACGGCGGCCAAGCAGGCCGAGCACGCGCAGCACGAGTATGTCGAGGCGAGGATGACGAACGCCGCGGCGGTACTGCAGCGCGAGTTGAAGCCGGGCGACGACTGCCCGGTGTGCGGCGGGAAGGTCGGAAAGGTCGTCGTCGGGCCGGTAGCGAAGCTCGACGAGGTGAAGGCGGCGGCGGACAAGGCGAAGGAGGCCGAAGCCGCCGCGCGCAAAGCGATGGACGCGGCAAACTCGCGGCGCGATCAGGCGACGGCGCGAGTCGAAGCGCACGAAAAGTCGGTGGGTGTGGCGACGCAGCGGATCGGGGAGCGGAAGACGGCTCTCACCGAAGCGCTGGCGGGGGAGGCACTGGGGGCTGCGGGGATCGCCGCAAGGTTGGAGGCGATGGAGTCGGCGCGGGAGGAGAGGGACGGCCTGCGGGCGAAACTGGAGCGCGAGACGGCGGCGCTGAACGCGGTGGTCTCGCGGACGGTGGAGGCGGCGGGGAACCTGGCGCGATGGCAGGCGGACGTCGAGCGGTGCGGGAAGGACGCGACGGAGGCTGGCGCGCAGATCACGACGTTGGGGGCGGGATTGGGGGAGATGGCGTCGGAAGCGGGTTGGGATGACGTGGTTCGGGCGCTGGAATTGGGAGCTGATGCGGCGGCGTTGGTGCGGCGGCGGCTGGAGGCGGCGCGACAGAACAAGCAAGCGTCCGAGATCGCGGCGGTGCGGATCGAGGAGCGGATCAAGCAGATCGAGAAGGACATCAAGCTGGCGAAGGAGCTGACGAAGAAGGAGCAGGAGGCGCGCGAGACGGCGTCGCTGGCCCGCGATCTCGCCTCGGTGCTGCGGACGGATGCGTTCCCGACGTTCATCCGGGAGCGAGCGCTGCAGACGCTGGCGTTGGAGGGTTCGCGGCGGCTGGAGGAGATCTCGGGCGGGCGCTACGACCTGGTCGTCGACAAGCAGGACTTCGAGATCGAGGACAGATGGAACGGGAGCGAGCGGCGGTCCGTGAAGACGCTCTCCGGTGGGGAGACGTTCCTGGCGTCGCTGGCGCTGGCGTTGGCGCTGGCGGAACACTTGCCGGGGCTGGGATCGGGCGGGGCGAGCGGGACGCTCGAGAGCTTGTTCATCGACGAGGGGTTCTCGCACCTGGACAACGAGACGCTGGACACGGTGACGGGGGCGCTGGAGGTGCTGGGGCAGGACCGGCGGCGGCTGATCGGGGTGATCACGCATGTGCAGGCGCTGGCGGACCGGATGCCGGCGCGGATCACGGTGCACAAGTCGCAGGCGGGGAGTACGGTTTCGGTGGAGTAGCCAGTAGCCAGTAGCCAGTAGCCAGTAGCCAGTAGCCAGTAGCCAGTAGCCAGTGAGTATCGCGCCTAGTTACCGATAGCGAAATGGCCGCGACTATGTTGCCCCGCCCCAGATCCTGCGCCCGGGGCACGAGTCCCGCGTTTCGGGTGTTTGTGTTCGCAGGATGACAGTCCAGCGTGCTGGCCTGAAACGCAAACAAGGCACCTTTCGGTACCTTGTTTGACCCCTCCCTTTGGGCTCGGCGGCGGGCACAATGGCCGCTTTTCCGCGTTCGCTGTCGTTATTCTAGTCATCTGCCGGACGCTGTCAAGACGTTGGGTGCAGTTTGGGTTTAGGCAGGTGACTGTACAATGGGATTGTGGAAAAAGGAGCGAGTGTGATGGTGACGCAAGATGATATCGTTGAGGCGCTGCGGGAGATCTATGATCCCGAGCTGCATTACAACATCTGGGATCTGGGGCTGGTGTACGACATTGGTATCCAGGAAGGCGATGTGAAGATCCTGATGACGCTGACGACGCCCATGTGCCCAATCGGGCCGATGATCACGGAACAGATCACGGAGATGGTGGGACTGATGCCGGGAGTGAAGGACGTCGGCGTGGAGTTCACGTTCGACCCGGCGTGGTCGCCGGAGAAGATGTCGGACGAGGCGCGGATGGACCTGGGGCTGGACTAGGCCCCGATCCCACCCAACCCCTTTTGACCACAGAGGAACGCAGAGAGACTCAGAATTTTGGGCGGGTTAGGAGCCGAGCGCGCTGCGGTAGCGCCCTAGCGCCGTGAGCGGCCAGTAGTTCCGGTACAGGTGGTACTTGATGTAGAAGTCGCCGGGGAAGCCGGTGCCGGTGAACTGCGGCTCTTCCCACTGGCCGTCCTCTTCCTGGCGCTCGACGAGGTGGCGGGCGGCGCGTTCGATGGCGTCATTTTGGCCGTCGGCGGGGAGGAGACCGATTAGTCCCCACGCCGTTTGCGAGGCGGTCGACTCCGCTGGGCCGCAGGTCGGGTCGTCGTAGGTGGCGCAGGTTTCGCCCCAACCGCCGTCTGAGTTCTGGCGGCCGGTGAGCCAGCGGGTGGCGCGCTGGAATCGCGGTTTGGACATATCTCGTCCGGCGGCGTGGAAGGCGGGGAGGACGCCACCGGTGCCGTAGACATAGTTCACGCCCCAGCGGCCGAACCAGCTGCCGTCCGGGC
>JANLRX010000273.1:0-1816 GCA_031362025.1 Chloroflexota bacterium | reverse complement strand
CGCTGTCGATGCTGCCCGAACTGTCGATGACCAGGACGAGGTCGAGCCCACAAGACTGCGCCAGGGTCGGGTTGGCAGCAACGGCCGTGTAAGTGAGGTCCAGGTTCACAGCCGAAACCAGGAGTCGCCGGTTGCCCTCGGCGCGCAGCCGTACGTATAGATCGTCGCCTTGTGCCTGGGTCAGAGTGGTGTTGACGATGAAGCTGTACTCGGCAAATGAGGTCGTGAGCCCGGTGAAAGTGGTCTCGCTACCCAAGGTGTTTCCGGCTGCGTCGCGAAGGCTGACGCGAATTTCCGGGGAGGCACCGCTCCCGTTGGCCACATAAGCAGCCCGGAAGCGAACATTGACCTGGGTGATCTGGCCAGTGTTGGCCGGCGGGTCATCGAAGTTGAACTCCGCTCGATCGTCGTTCGGATCCGTCGATTCGGATTGGATGTACTCGATGTCGGCGGTAGCGCCGGTATCGACGTCCTCGTCGATATCGCTCGAACACGTCGAAACGACAGAGTTGGCGCCGCCGGCGCCGCAGTCGGTGCCGCCGCTGCGCTCCCAACCCGTACCGTCATTGAGGCGGTCGCCGTTTGGTAGCAGCGTGACGCTGTCCGCGCCTGCCGTTTCCGTTGCCGCGAAGTACGTGGCAACACCCGCCGTGACGGCGAGCAGGAGCGCGAAAGTAAGGAGAACCCGCCGTAGCGGGTGTGTGCTTACGCGAATTGAGTTAGTCATTTCTTTCCTCCCCCGAGGTTCCCCCATGGTTATTTTTGTGGTGGTTATCAACAAAGTTAACGGCGTCCGCACTCATCAGCGTCAGCACGTAGACGGTTTCTTAACCTCCATAGCACGCAGTATAGCTACGAACGAGGAACCTAAACTAGACATTTTTACGTCTAAAACAGGAAACAAACGGTTAATTGCAAATGTTACACACCTATAACCTGTCACCGAATCAGCAATTCGTAGCACTTGCGGCGCTTTCCGCTAACGTAGTGAGTGTAAAGATAGCTTTCGGATCCGAGGAGGTTCAGATGACCACGGAAAGCCCAACGCCAGCAACGATCGCGGTGAGCAGGCTGAACCACGCCGTGCTGTACGTCACCGACCTCGACCGCTCGGTAGCGTTCTACCAGCGCGCGTTCGGGTTCGAGGAAGTCGCCCGGGAAGGCGGGATGATGGCGTTCCTGCGGGCGTCCGGCGGCTCGAACCACCACGACCTCGGCCTGATGGAAGTGGGCCCGAACGCCGAGCGGCCGGGGAGCCGTGCCGTCGGGCTATACCACCTGGCGTGGGAGGTGCCGACGATCGAGGACCTCGCAGCAGCGGCGGCGGTACTCACGGAGTACGACGCGCTGACCGGGATGAGCGACCACGGCGCGACGAAATCTCTGTACGGCCGCGACCCGGATGGGATCGAGTTCGAGGTGATGTGGATGGTGCCGCGCGAGCAGTGGGGTGAGTACGAGAAGCGGGCGGTGGTGAAGACGTTGAACCTGGGCCAGGAGCTGGAGCGCTTCGGGAAGCGCTAGTTCGTCCACGAGGCGCTTTCGACCCGTCCCGCACCGCCGCTCTCTTGACAAAGCTGAAGCTTCGTCCCAACGAAACGATGGGCCCTACGAGACGGTGAACCTTACCAGTAGGAGAGTTCGCCCTTGGTCATGGCGCGGGCGATGACGAGGCGCTGCACCTGGGAGGTGCCCTCGACGATCATGAGCTGGCGAGCGTCGCGGTAATGGCGCTCCAACGGGTGGTCTTTCATGTAACCCTGCGCACCGAGGATCTGGATCGCGTCAGAGGCGACGCGGTTCGCGGTCTCGGTGG
>JANLRX010000246.1:0-3844 GCA_031362025.1 Chloroflexota bacterium | reverse complement strand
GGGGGGCTTAGTGGGAGGATTGCCCCGTGAGCCCTAATGGCGAAGCTCTCAATGAGCGCCTTCTTGTAGACACCGCCAAGTCTGGCGACGAGAAAGCGCTGACTGAGCTCTATCTGCTCTATTTCCCTCGGGTGTACCGTTACATCCTTGCCCGCACGGGCAACACATACGACGCCGAAGACCTGGCCGAAGAGGTGTTCATGCGCGTATTGGAGGCGTTAGAGCGTTTTCAATGGCGTGAAGCTCCCTTCTCAGCGTGGCTGTTCCGCATCGCACACAACGCGGTGATCAGTCAGCGACGCAAAGACACAGCCAGGGGTAGGCCCGGGCAGCTGGTAGATGGGATTCCCGTCGATACAGCAGGTCCTGAGGAGCTAGTTGAACACCGTCTGGTGCTCAATGAAGTGATGCAGGCGGCCCAGAAGCTACCGGAGGCGCAGCGCCAGGTAATTGCGCTGCGGTTCGGGGCCGGGCTCTCGGTGGCGGAGACGGCCCGTGCGATGAATAAGGGTGAAGGAAACGTCAAGGTAATACAGCACAAGGCAATAGCAAAATTACGGGAAATGATGGGGCAACCCAGAAAGCGCCCAAAGGTTTATGAGAGTGAAAAGGCTTGAAGGGATACTCGAAGAGTGCGTTTCGGCGCACATCGAGGGACGACGTTCTCTCGAGGAGAGCCTCTCCCTGTACCCCGGCCTGCGCTCCGAACTTGAGCCGCTTCTCCGCACCGCACTCGAACTAAAGGGTGCCTACCAGTCAGCTTCTCCCACTCCAGCCGCACAACAGCGTGGCCTCGCGCGCTTCCTCTCTGACGCACGCGCCCGCCGCAACCTGAAGACGTTCAGCCGTCAGGGCCGCCGCAGCTGGTTCGCCGGTCTTCTCGCACCTGAGTACCGCATGGGCCTCATGGCCACCACCGCAGCCGTCGCGGTGACTGTCACCGTGATCGGTGTAGCGGCCTTTGGCGGCGGTAACGGCCCCAGCGATGACGGTGGCGCCCTAAGCAACGTCACGACGTCGGTCGCGCAGACGCCAGCTGCAGTGCAGAATCTGCAATCACAGATCGACGTTATCCGAACGCGTCTCTCCAACAGCCAAGACGTCCTGCCAAGCGACCTCAAGCACCTTTCGCAGGCCACGCGAGATTTGCAGAACATATCAGCCGAGGACCGCGAGGACGTCGCCACGCATATCGGCCCGGTGATTCAGGATGCCGACGACCTTCTTCAGACGCTCGTTTCCTCGCAGCCAGGAGTCGGCGCCAGTCCCGAAGCGCAGGAAGCGATCGACGCGACGCGCGACGTGGCGGCGGTCTTCGATGTGAACCTTGCTTCGCCGACAGCGGCGGCCGGTCCGTCTGATACTCCGGTTGTGACGGGCGCGACTACCGATGTTCCGACCGAAGCCCCGACCCCCGCTCCGACAGAGCCGCCGACGGTACCGCCGGAAGAGACCCCGGTGCCAACGCCAGAGCCCACGGAAGACCGCGGCCTGCCCGGGTTAAGCCCGTAACGCTCGTACCCGACTCTTTGACACTCCCCAATGGCGAGCCTAGAATCGCTCTCATGCCTGATGTAAAGCTCGGTGATGCCGCTGCGCAATTCCTTGAGACCGTAAAGGGTCCTGGCCGGCAAGCCGCACTCGCCGAATTGAACCGGTTCACACGCTGGTACGGCGGCGACCGCACGATTACCAATCTCCGGGGTCACGACGTAGCCACTTACGGCGAGTCGATGGGTCCGGCGACACCAGAGACCACCAAGCGCGCGGAACAGATCCGCGCGTTTTTGATTTATCTGAAGAAGGAAGGCGCGCTGGAACAGAACCTCGCGCCGCACCTGCGCCTCCGTAAAGCCGGCCGCTCCAACGTTGGCGCCCAGAACGTCGCCGCGAACTCCGCGGCCGTCGAACTCACTGAAGAAGGCGTCGACGCGCTGAAGGCCGAGCTGGCAACACTGATGGAAGCGCGCATCGCGGTGCGGGCCGAGATCGGCAAGGCCATGCTCGACAAGGACTTCCGCGAGAACTCCCCGCTCGACGCCGCGAAGGACAAGCAGGGCCACATCGAGGCACGCATCAGGGAAATCGAGGCGATGCTCAAGCGCGCTGTCATCGTGGACCGGCAGGCCCAGACTGGCCGCGTGCGCGTGGGCTGTGCCGTGCGCGTGAAGAACGCCGTCAACGGCTCGGTCGTGGAGTACCACATCGTTGGCCCGACGGAAGCCAACGCCGCCGAACGCAAGATCTCGAGCGACTCACCGGTGGGCAAGGCGCTGCTGAACAAGGTGCCGGGCGATGAAGTGGAAATCGCGGTGCCGGCCGGTTCGATGACGCTCCTCGTTGAACAAGTCACGGGCTAACCCCTCCTCCGCGCCAACTGGCCGAATCTTCCGCGTACGTCCCTGCGTATTTACTTGTGCAACGATTGGGCGTCGTTGTGTGTTAACCGGCGTAGGTAAGGGATCCCCAAGGATGGGCGATGTGGCTGGCAAACCCTGCTGACCGCCGGTTCTTTTTGCCCGGCGCGGTGCGTTAGTTACGCGTTGTAGTGGTCGTTGATTTCCGGGTCGTCGTAGCCGGGCAGGTAGCGCCAGGTGCGGATCCCGACGACGTCGGCCCCCACTTGGCGGCAGAGGGAGAGCGCTTCGTCACCCTTGCCCACTGGCACGTACAGGTACAACGGGCCGAGCTCGGAGTAGGGGCCCCATTCGAAGCGCGCCACGGCCTCGCGGACCGTCTCGTTCGTCTCCACTTCGGCGACGATCTTGGTGTTGTTCTCAGGGTGCTGTACAACAACGATGTCCGGATAAGCGACGCGGCCGTCCGGCAGGGCGATGCCCATCGATCGCGCCGGGTGGTTCACGTATGCCTTGTAGTCTCGGTACTTCTCGGTGGGGAAGCCGAACCGCAGCCGCACGATGTCCTTCAGGGCGCGGTCATGGATGAGCTGCCGGGACTCCGAGCGGGAGGCGTAAGTCGGGGGCACGTAGGCGATCGGTTCGCCGGGCGCGGCCGCCGGGCCTGTGAACTGCGAGAGCAGCAGGCTTTTCGGGAGGTTGTTCTTGAGGGCGGCGACCGCCTGATCGGCGGGTTCGAGGCCGTCTTCGGTCACCTGTGCTGTTTCGTCAACCATGCGCGCGCTCCACTTGCGTGATTTGTCACGAGTATGGCGGAGACGGCGACTGAAGGGCAAGGCCATCGAGGCCGTTTGTCTTGACACTTGGGCCAGCGCTTGTGATATTTGACACAAAGGCTGGACGTCAGCCTTAAGACCCTTCGCCACTGATTACTGCAGATGACAACAATTGCGGCCTCCGGACAGCGCGGCGAAGGTGTAATTGGCCGCTTGCGCTCGAAGCTCGGCCTCGGCCACTACGCACTGTTTGCGGCGTTCGCCACGTACGGGCTCATCGTGCTCGGGGGCACCGTCCGCGCGACGAACTCCGGTGAGGCCTGCCCCGACTGGCCCCTCTGCCACGGCGAGATCATCCCCCCTGCCGATACCCATGTCTGGATCGAGTTCTCGCATCGGCTCGTCGCCTCGATCGTCGGGTTCCTGATCCTGGGGCTCGTGATCGCCGTGTGGCGCCGCCAGCCCCGCGACCCGGTGCTCTTCCGCGCCGTCCTCATCGTCGGCGTCCTGCTGCTGGTCCAGGTGCTCGTCGGTGGTGCAACTGTTGGCCTCGACACGGCCGCCGGCATCGTCGCCGTCCACCTGACGATCGCACTCTCACTTCTGGCCGGGCTGATCTTCGTTACCGTGCGTTTGCTCCGGGACCAGGCCGCCACGGCCGCTCGTCTGGAGTGGTTCCCCGCCGTCGTCGCGTTCGGCATCCTCGCGCTG
>JANLRX010000235.1:0-9081 GCA_031362025.1 Chloroflexota bacterium | reverse complement strand
AGTCGGAGTGGCCGTCGGGGTTGGCGAGACCGTCGGCGTCGGACTCGAGGACGCGGTCGGAGAAGCGCTCGGTGAAACCGACGGCGCCGTCGCGACCGGACTCGCCGTCGGAGTTGTAGCCGGTGTTTCGGTTGGCGTCGGGGTTGGACTCACTGTCGCCACGGGCGAGCGCGTGGGCGTCGCCGTAGGGGAGTCTGAGGAACGCGGCGACGGAGTAGGCGTCGCAGTCTGCGTAACGGTTGGGACCGGCGTCGGCGAGTCTGTGACCGGAGCGAGCGTCGGGGTCGGCGTGGAAGCGATCGTTGGTGTCGGAGCCAGCGTGCGCAGCGGCGTTGGTGCGTTTGTTGGCGGGGCTGTTGGCGCTACCGTGGGTGCAAGGGTGGGAGCGTCAGTCGGTGCCGGCGTCGCGGGCAACGGCATCGCGGTGGCGGTCGGCGCTACGGGCGGCGACACTAGCGGACGCGGCGAAGGCGTTGCGGGATTGGCGACGGCAGCCGGAGGGTCAGGGTCGATGCGGGAGATGGGGACGATCGAGACGATCTGGTCACCGGGACCGTCCTCTTGCGTCAGGTTCTCTTCGTCGTTTCGGGCGTCCTCGCCGACGCCTTCGCTCAGGGGTGCGATGCGGATACCGTCCGGGTCGGCGGAGTAGTCTGCCTTGATGAACGACCCCAGGTCCGCACCCAGCTCACCGACGTTGTCCCGGTTCAGCGCGTAGCCAGAGGCCGCGCTGGCGAGCAACATGGCGAGCGCAACAACGATTGCCGCCAAGATGAGATTCGCCGGGTGGATCCGCACTGGTTCTAGACCGCGGTCAGACTGGACGCCGCCACATTCACTAGCCTGAAGCCCTTCAGTTCGGGTTCGACGGAGCGCCGATGCTCCCATTCCTCAATGATGTCGCGAAGAGCCTGCACCACCAGCGGGTCGAGGAACTTTCCCGACTCCGAGTTGAGGATGTCCATCGCCTCACCGACAGTCATCGCCAAACGGTACGGCCGGTCCGTCGTCAAAGCGTCGTACATGTCGGAAACGGAGGCGATGCGCGCGACCATGGGGATCTCCCGATCGCGCAGCCCCTTGGGGTAGCCGCTGCCATCGAGCCGTTCGTGGTGGCCGACAACGAAGTCGATCACCTGTTGCGGCAGGTCCACCGGCTCCAGGATGGAGAGGCCGATGCGCGGGTGGTCGTTGATCATGGCGCGCTCTTCAGGCGTCAATGAAGCCGGCTTGAGCAGCACATGGTCGCGGACGCCGATCTTGCCGATGTCGTGCAGATACCCTCCTGTCTCCAGGTGGCCGAGCATCGTCTGGTCCAGCCCGATCTGCCGCCCCAACATGACGGCGAGCTGGCCGACGCGGACGGAGTGTCCCAGCGTGTACGGATCGCGCGCGTCGATCGCGGAAGTGAGCGCTCGAATGGTCGAAAGGTGTTGTTTCTGCAGCTTCGCCGTCATCTCGTCGATAGAGCTTGCCAGCGTCCCGATTTCGTCGCCCGAATGCACGCCACTGCGCGCGCTCAGGTCGCCTGCGGTCACCTTCAAGGCGGTCCTCATCAGGCGCACGATCGGCTGGGTCATGCGGTGGGCGACGAAGAAGCCGATGCCCAGCACAGCGACGATGCCCAGACCAAACAGCACAGCGACCTGCGTCCGGGTCGTGCTGCCGGCGCTAAAGATGAACTCGGTTGGCAACCCGATGGAGTACAGGCCGATGGCCTGTCCACGTACAACCAGAGTCGAGTAGACAACGTCGTAGTCACGCCCCCAAACGGAGCGCGACTCTCGCATCGTGTCGCCGGCGATAACGCTCTCAAGCACGGCCGGGTTCGCGAGATCCAGCTGGGCCTCTGCGGTCTCCTCACCTTCTGTGGTGAACGTGGAGGCCAACGCCAGGCCGTCGAAGTCGTAGATGGTGACGTCGGCGAGCGCCTCGGTGGCGGCGCGGGACAGCAGCGTCGTCAGGCTCGTGCCCGTGAGCGCAACGCCAACCACCTGGCCATCCAACTTGATCGGAGCCGAAGTGTAGAAGTAGAACCCGTCGGCCGTTTCCACGATCTGGGCGAACTTATCGCCTTCAAGGTCCTGCCGGCCGGCCAGCGCCTGCTGCACGACGTACCACGCACCGGGCTCCGAAGCGTCTTCAAGGTCCGAATATGTCAGTGCCTGCTCGTCCGTAAGGGTGAGCGCGACGAGCCGGTTACCCTGGTTGTCCAGCACTTCGATGCGCTCGGACTTGGTGTTGATGGCGATCGGTGTCACCAGCCGGCGAGCGGAGTCAGCATCAGCGGCAGCAACGGCCTCGGCGATTCCTTCAGTGAAAGAGACTGAGCGTACGACCTCAAGATGACTTCGCTCGGTGCGCACCACAGAGTCGGCAGTCACCCGTCCGGCTTCCGCGAGCTGGTTATCGAACCGCTCCTCCAGGGAGCCCGTGACGATCTGCGTAGCGAGATAGCTCCCGACGCCGGCAAGAACGACCGTCAGGAAGACATAGGGAAGAATGATCTTCCAGCTAATATGCCGAAGCGGCCACGTCACAAGCGACGACGGGTTCAGGCGGCGCGAGACAGATGAAACGCTCATCGGAAGAATAGACCCGCCAGTCATGGCAACTGTTACTTCGGTCTTTATGTCATCCCGGCGAACTCGAACTTCCTCTTGAAACGCAGCGAGCCGTCCACATTCCGGCGCCGCCACCCCTTGACCCTGCCTCTGCCGCGCCGCATAAACGTTCGTAGGATCAAGAGGGAGGACGTACGATGCAGCAAGTAGAAACGATCTCGAAGGACGGTCTGTTCCGGGGATACCAGGCGCTAACCGTTCTCACGGCGGTGCTGCTCATCGTGCAGCCGATCCTCATCGGCCAGTTCTTCTACAACGACCCGGACTACCTTGACCTGCACGGCATCGTGGCAAACGTGATCTTCCTGTCGGTTGTCGCCCAGACAGTCGTCTGCTTCCTCGGGCGATCGAAGTGGGGGTTCACAACCGTCATCTGGAACCTGGTGCTGGTGGCCCTCGCCACGGCCCAGATCGGACTGGGTTACAGCGCCGAGGACTCGAGTGCCAGTGCCGAGATTCACATGCCGCTGGGTGTCTTCATGTTCGGGCTCGGGCTGATCGTCGCGATGCTGGCCTTCTTCGACATCAAGCGGCAACGTTAGGCGCTAGCCCGACTCTCGCCGGTAAGGCGCCGTAGCGTAAGCCTTTTTCGATGTCCGGCAGCAGTAGCTCACTCTCGCGAACCGCTACCAGTAGCGTTTGCTTGTGCCAGGCGAGGTGGCCAACATTCCAACTGATGCAGTTCATCGGTTGGAATCGGCGCGTTGCCTCTTCTTCCGTCACGCCATTGAGGGCGGGAGGAACTCACTACGCGCGCGAACCGCAGCTGCTCAACGAGTGGGTGGGCATCACGGGACTCCTCTCCCTCACCACCAGATGATTTCGTCCAGGTCTTCATCCTCGTGCACATCCGGCGCGCTCGTCCACATCTGCGTCGTGATGTACTTCCAGCCGCTGTCCGCAAAGAGCAGAACAACGTTGCCGGAGGGGATCCGCTCGATCGCCTTCATTGCACCGTGAAGCACGGCTCCGGAAGAAACGCCCGCGAAGATCGCCTCGCGATTCATGAGGGCGGCGGCGCCGCGAAAGGCATGGCCGCTGCGCACGAGGATCTTGGCATCGAGCATGCCGTGGTCCAGGAGTGGAGGGATGAACCCGTCTTCGAGGCTCTTCAGCCCCTGCACCTGGTTACCCGGATGCGGCTCGATCGCGATCACCCGCGTCGCGGGGTTCACTTCCTTAAGGCGCCGCCCGACGCCCATTAGCGTTCCGCCAGTGCCAAGCCCGGCAACAAACGCGTCAACCTGCGGCAGGTCAGCCAGGATCTCGGGCGCGGTTCCGTCGTAGTGGGCGCGCACGTTTTCGCTGTCGGAGAACTGGTCGAGCATATACCAGCCTTCGCGGCGGGCAAGTTCCCGGGCTACGTCAATCGCGCGCTTTACGCCCAGTTCGCCGGGAACCCACTGGATCTCAGCGCCGTACGCCGCGAGAGTGCGGGGGATCTCCGGGAAGACGTTTTCCGGGATGACGATCTGGACATGATGGCCAAGCGCCCGTCCGACCATGGCCAGGGCGATACCAGTATTTCCGGTCGAGGCCTCGATGATCGGCGCGCCAGGCTCGAGGCGGCCGCTCTTCCTCGCGGCAAGCACCATCTCACGCACGATCCGGTCTTTCATACTGCCAGTAGGATTGGCGCCCTCCATCTTGGCGAAGAGGCGAACCTCGGGCCGAGGGCTAACATGGCGCAATTCAACGAGTGGCGTATCGCCGATGGTGTGCAGGATGTCGTCGTGGTGCACGGCCGGTCCGGCCTAGCTCAGGACGATCTGACCGACCTGGGCTTGGGGGTGGAAATCGCACTGGTAGTCGTACGTCCCAGGCGTGTCGATCTTGACGCGCACAACACCGACCTCGCCGGCTTTAACGGATTCTGGGTTGGTGATCCAGTCGTCGCGCGTGCCGTATTCGCCGTCCTCGCCGGCCACTGCGAGGTTGTGGGCGACTGTACCGTTGTTCGTCATTCGAATCTCTATTACCTCGCCAGCCCGACCGACGATCGTCGTCACGGAGAAGCGTGGGTTGACGTTCTGGCCCTGGTCGGTTGCGGAGATCTCAACGGTCTGGGCGATGGGCTCGCCGGCGACGCGGGGGTCGGGTGTGGCCGAGACGGCCGGGGTCGAATCCGAATCGCCACCGCTGAGCACAACGAAGATCAGGATAAATACTCCCGCAATCGCCAATCCGCCGCCGCCGAGCCAGGCATACAGCGCGACGGGGATGGGCTTCCGCTCCTTCGCCCTCTTTTGCAGGGCCCATTCGCGGCGCTGCTGTTCGCGACGTGCGGTCGCGGCAGCCTCGTCGAGCGGTTCGGCGGATACGTTCTGTGCCTCTGCCGGGCGATTGGCCTGCGGGGCCTTGTTCTTGCGTTTCTTGTTACTTGGCATCGACGGATATTGTATGAGACCAGACGCTGGAGTGCGACTTGACCGTCCGGAGCGTGCGGGGGATGCTTACGCCGTTGAACACGGGAAGAAAATCGGCATGACAGCGGACTTTGGCACAGCCCGGCAGATCGATGCCCGCGCCCACGGCGAGCCGGGCGCCCGTACGTTCCAAATGCGTGTTGTTGGCACGAACGATCAGTCGGCGTCGCTGTGGATGGAGAAGCAGCAGCTGCAAGCGCTGAGCCTCGCACTGACGCAGCTCCTCGCTCAGCTCGACCAGTTGGCGCAACCCGGCCGCGAGGTGCAGGACTTCCCGGCGCCGCCGGACCATGATTTCCGTGTGGGCCGAATGGCGATCGGGTTCGACACGGCGACGAACACGGTGGTCCTCCACGTCTTCCGGGAAGGCCGCGACGAGGACGAAGACGACCCCGACGTGCTGGTGCGGGTAGCGGAAAAGGACTGCTCTTCTTTGAACACGACGCTGCAGGAGATCATCTCGGCGGGGCGGCCGACGTGCCCGCTCTGCGGCGCCTCGATGGACGCGGGTGGCCACGTCTGCATCCGCACGAACGGCCACTCGAAGCAGCCGATCCCCGTCGAGGGCAACGACGAAGAAGAGTGAAGCGTCACCCCGCCCTCGTCCCTCTCTCCCGTGAGCACAACACGGCTCTCGTGTTGGCGCTGCGGATACAACGCGAGGTTCCCACGGGAGATGCAGAGAACGTTCGCGCTGTCTACAACGACCTGATCAGCTTCTGGGCGCGCGGCCTTCTGCCGCACTTTCGCGCTGAGAACGAGTGCCTGCTCGCCCGCCTGGTCCGCCACATCCCGGACAGCGACGAGTTGATCCAGCGGACCGAACGAGACCATCTGGCAATCGAAGCACTCGTGGCCAACATTCGCGATGAGCCGGATCTGGAGCGCCGTCGGCGCCGGTTGATGGAATTCGCGGATCAGATCAAGACGCACATTCGCTGGGAGGAATCGGACCTCTTCGAGGCGGCCCAGGCTCACCTCACGGAGCAAGAGTTAGGAACGCTGGGCGAAGAGATAGCCGAGCGCATCGGTGATGGTGCTTCGGACGCGTGCGCTACACCCGAGCAGTTGCCGGGCGAAGGCTAACCTTCGCGCCAATTCCGGAATTCAAGCGTAGGCCAAACAGTCGAAACTGCGAAACGAACTTCGGGTCGCAGACTACGCGACGGGCCCGATGACGCGGTCGAGGTACGGGTTCGCGAAGCGGCCGTCGGGGTCGAGGCGCTTGCGAGCCGTCTGGAACGCGTCCCATTCGGGGTAACGAGGGGCCAGCGTCTCAGCCGTCTGAAAGTGCAGCTTGCCCCAGTGTGGCCGCCCGCCGTAGTCGTCCATGATGTCTTCGACGGCCTCGAAGTACTGCTGGTAGTGCGTGTGCTGGTAGACGTGCACGGCGATGTAACAGCTCCGCCGCCCGCTCGCCGTGCTCAGCGGGATGTCGTCGCCGACCGTGAACCGCACCTCGATCGGGAAGCTGAGGATCAGGCCGGAGCGCTTCACGTAGTCTCGGACGCGGTTGAACGCCTCGGCCGCGGCCTCGAAGGGAATTGAGTACTCCATCTCGTAGAAGCGGACGTTGCGGGGCGTGCAGAACACCCGGTACGCGCGGTCGACGTACTCAGTGGCACCGGCGCTGGGCATCATCTTCGCGACGCGCGGGATGACCGACGGCCGCAGCCGCCCGACCCGGCACATCACGCCGAATGCCAGGTTACTGAACAGCATGTCGTCCCGGAACTGGTGCCAGGTGCTGCGCCGCGGGCCGTCCGCCTCGGTGCGGTTGTTGAGCTTGGCGATCGCCCAACGCGTACCGGGCACCCAGTAGAACTCGAAGTGGTCATTCGCCGCGATGTGCTCATCGAGGTGGGCGAGCACGTCATCGACGTCCATCGGCACTTCGCGGGCGTGCAGGTTGAACGACGGGACTGTCTGCAGAGTCACCGTCGAGATCACGCCGAGCGCGCCGAGACCGACGCGCGCTGCGTGGAGGAGCTCCGGGTTCTTCTCAGCCGAGCACTCGACGATCGAGCCGTCCGAGGCGATGAGCCGCATGCCGACGACGTCCCGGGCGATGCCTCCGAGGTCGCGGGCAGTGCCATGCGTTGAGGTAGAGATCGCGCCGGAGATGGACTGGCGGTCGATGTCGCCGAGGTTAGGCATGGCGAGGCCGCGCTTCCAGAGCTCGTCGTTCAGGCGGTGGAGCTTGATCCCCGCCTCGACGGTGACGCGACCGGCGGGCGCATCCGTCTCGATGATGCCCTGGTAGTTGTCCAGCGTGACGAGCCGTCCGTCCGTGAGCGCGATGGCTGTGAAGGAATGACCGCTGCCGACGACCTTGACTCGCTGTTCGGCTGCCGCTGCGTCCCGAACGACCTGCGCCAGCTCGTCTTCGCTGGATGGCGCCTCCAGCCGAGCCGGGGCGCACTCCTGGTTGCCGGCCCAGTTCTTCCAGACGATGCGTGGCGGTCGCGTCTTCGTAGCCATGACGGGGCAATGCTACAACAAACACTGCCGGTGCTGCCGCAGAACGCCGGTTCGGGTAAGATGAAACTTCCAGAGGAGGATCAGCGTGGCACCAAGAACGATGTTCGAGAAGATATGGGACACCCACGTGGTGTACGACGAGCCGGGGCAGCCGGCGGTGCTTTATGTCGACCTCCACCTCGTCCACGAAGTAACTTCCGCCCAGGCTTTTGAAGGCCTGCGGATGGCCGGGCGAACGGTGCGCCGACCCGATCTAACGGTTGCGACGGCGGATCATAACGTCCCGACACGCGACCGCCTGAACATCAAAGACGAGGTCTCACGAAAGCAGATCGAAGCGCTGTCGACGAACGCGAAGGAGTTCGGCATCCAGCTCTACGGGGTGGAGTCTGACCGACAGGGAATCGTGCACGTGATTGGACCTGAATTGGGATACACGAGACCAGGGATGGTCATCGTTTGCGGCGACAGTCACACAGCGACGCACGGGGCGCTGGGCGCGCTGGCGATGCCGATTGGAACGTCGCAGGTAGAGCACGTGCTGGCGACACAGACGCTCGTCCAGAGCCGTCCGAAGACGATGGAAATTCGCGTCGACGGCAAGCTGCCTTTCGGGGTGACGGCGAAGGATGTGATCCTGGGAATCATTGGCCGGATCGGCGTTGGCGGCGGTACCGGATACGCGATCGAATACACCGGTGAGGTCATCCGGGACCTCTCCATCGAGGGCCGCATGACGATCTGCAACATGTCGATCGAGGCTGGGGCACGGATTGGCATGGTGGCCCCGGACGACAAGACTCTCGCCTACGTTGAAGGGCGGCCCTTCGCCCCAACAGGTGAAGAGTGGGAGAAGGCTATCGAGTGGTACCGAACGCTGCCGACGGATGAGGGCGCGACCTACGACAAGCAAGTGGTGATCGACGCGTCGGAATTGGTGCCGTACGTGACATGGGGGACAAACCCGGAGCAGGTAGTGCCGGTGACCGACAGCGTGCCGGATCCCTCCAGCTTCCCGACGCGTTCAGACCAGCAGGGGGCTGAGCGAGCGTTGGAGTATATGGGCCTCGTGGCCGGGACGCCGATTCAGGAGATCAAGTTGGACCGCGTATTTCTCGGCTCCTGCACCAACGCACGGATCGAGGACCTGCGCGCCGCGTCCGAGGTCATCAAAGGCAAGACGGTCGCCGAGGGGCTCTACGCGATGGTGGTGCCGGGCTCGATGCAGGTGAAGAAGCAGGCGGAGGAGGAGGGCCTCGACAAGGTGTTCATCGAGGCCGGGTTCGACTGGCGCGAGGCGGGCTGCAGCATGTGCCTAGGGATGAATCCGGACACTCTCCAACCAGGCGAGCGTTGCGCTTCGACCTCCAACCGAAACTTTGAGGGCAGGCAAGGCAGGGGCGGACGCACTCACCTTGTCTCTCCGCAAATGGCAGCGGCCGCGGCCATCGCCGGGCATTTCGTCGATATTCGAGAATGGAAATGAGGTAGGGGAACATGGAACCGTTTGTCAGCGTGACGGGTGTAGCCATGCCCATTGACCGGCAGAA
>JANLRX010000105.1:0-6888 GCA_031362025.1 Chloroflexota bacterium | reverse complement strand
AGCTGCGCAACCTGGAGGTTGAGGACAGCGTGTTCGGCATCACGCCGAACGGTCCGGTGCTGCACCAGGCTTACGTACGCCAGCGCAACAACCAGCGCGCCGGCACGGTGAAGACGAAGAGCCGCGGTGAGGTCCAGGGCAGCACTCGCAAGATCCGCCAGCAGAAGGGCAGCGGCCGCGCTCGTCAGGGCAGCGCGCGAGCGCCGCACCGTGTTGGTGGTGGTGTCGCGTTCGGCCCGAGGCCGCGCGATTACAGCCAGGATATGCCGAAGAAGATGCGGCGCCTGGCGATCCGCTCCGCCCTCTCGGGCAAGGTGGCCGACGGTCAGCTCGTGATCATCGACCAGCTCGCGTTCGAGAAGCCGCAGACGAAAGAGATCATGCGCATCCTGAACAACGTTGGCTTCATGCGCTCGGCGCTCGTCGTCACGGCGTCATCCGACCGCTCGGTGATCGCCAGCGTGCGCAACCTTGAGAAGACGATGGCGCTGCCGGCTGCGTACCTGAACGTGGCCGACATGATGAACCACGCCGGCATCCTGATCACCGAAGAAGCTGTCCGCATCGCGGAGAGCCTCTGGGGTCAGAAGGACGCTTCGAACGCACCGACCAAGGCCAAGCGGACAGCCTCTCCCGAAGAGGAAGCGCCCGCGCGTGAGATCACTGGCCGAGCCGTGCGCCGGGCCGCCGAGAAGGTGGCACACACGGCGCGCGTAGATGCTGCCGCTGTCATCAAGAAGGACAAGGCCGACGCCGCCGCGAAGGAAGCAGCCGCCAAGGGCAAGGCTCCGAAGGGCGAGGCCGCTGCTGCCACCGATGGCGACGACGAGGCTGTCGTTGAGGCGAAGGTTGAGACCAAGGCAAAGGCAGTTGTCGAGACGGTCGCGGAAGCGCCCGCCGAGGTGACAGCGCCTGAGGCAGCAGCCCCGGCCGCAGAAGAGAAGCCGAAGCGCGCCCCGAAGGCCAAGAAGGAAGCACCGGAAGCGGCCGCCGAGGCCCCCGCTGCTGAGGCGACGGCTGAACCCGTCACCGAAGAGAAGCCAAAGACTGCCCGCAAGGCACCGGCTGCGAAGGCCAAGGCTGAGAAGCCGAAGCCGGCCGCGAAGCCGAAGGCCGAGAAGCCTGCCGCCGACAAGCCGGCCGCGAAGCCGAAGGCCGAGAAGGCTGACGCCGCGAAGCCAAAGCGGGTTACCAAGAAGAAAGAGGAAGGTGAATAGCGATGCCTAAGGCACTGAACCCGCTATCCATCCTCACGCGGCCGCTGGTCACGGAGAAGGCGACTCGCCTGCACGGCGAGAACAAGTACGCCTTCGAGGTGCAGAAGCACGCGAACAAGGCGCAGATACGCGAAGCTGTTGAAAAGGGCTTCGACGTGAAGGTGACAGCCGTGAACGTCATGCTGATGAAGGGCAAGCCGTTCCGCGTGCGGGGTAACCGCATCAAGCACAGTGGCGACTGGAAGAAGGCCATCGTTACGCTTGCGCCGGACGACAAGCTAGAGCTGTTCGAGGGTATGTAGAGATGGCGATTAAGAATTACAAGCCGACATCTCCCGGACGCCGTGGCGCAACCGGCCACTCATTCGAAGAGATCACGAAGAAGAAGCCTGAGAAGAACCTGATCGTCCCGCTGCGAAAGAAGGGCGGACGAAACAACCAGGGCAAGATCTCGGTGCGGTTCCGTGGTGGTGGTGCCAAGCGGGCGATCCGAATCATCGACTTCAAGCGCGACAAGCACGTGCCGGGCAAGGTCATCGCGATCGAGTACGACCCGAACCGCAGCGCCCGTCTCGCGCTGATCCAGTACGTGGATGGCGAGAAGCGGTACATCATCTGGCCGGCCGGCGTGAAAGTCGGCGAGTCTGTGATGAGCGGTCTGACGGCGGAGATCAAGCCGGGGAACGCCTTGCCGCTGCGGAACATCCCGTCCGGCACGGTGATTCACAACCTGGAGATGTACAAGGGCAAGGGCGCGCAGCTCGTGCGCAGCGCTGGTGGCTCAGCCCAGCTCCTTGGACGCGACGAAGGCTACGCGACGATCCGCATGCCCTCCGGGGAAGTGCGGCGCGTGCTCGCGGACTGCATGGCGACAATCGGCCAGGTGGGCAATGGTGAGCACAGCCAGATCAAGCTGGGCCGCGCTGGTCGCAGCCGCTTGATGGGCCGCCGCCCGCACGTCCGTGGTTCAGTGATGAACCCGGTTGACCACCCGCACGGCGGTGGTGAGGGCAAGGCTCCGATCGGCATGCCGGGCCCGAAGAGCCCGTGGGGCAAGCCGACGCTCGGCTACCGCACGCGCCGGCGCAAAGATACGAACAAGTACATCGTGCGACGGAGGTTCCAGGCCTAATGTCACGATCAACTAAGAAGGGCCCGTTCACGGACGACCACCTGATGAAGAAAGTCGCGGCGATCAACGCGTCCGGCCAGAAGGCCGTGATCAAGACGTGGTCTCGCCGCTCGACGATCCTGCCGGAGATGGTCAGCCTGACGATTGCCGTGCACGACGGTCACCGCCACATCCCGATATTCATAACGGAGAACATGGTCGGGCATAAGCTCGGCGAGTTCTCGCACACACGGACGTTCCGTGGTCACACAAGCAAGTCCGCGCAGACCGCGGGCGTAAGGAAGACTAAGTAACGATGGTTGCCGTTCGAGCATTCTCGCGAAACGTGGGCGTAGCGCCGAAGAAGATGCGCGTGATCCTGGACGAAGTCCGGAACAAGCGCGTGGACGAGGCGATGGCGCTTCTGCGCTTCATGCCGTCTCCGCACGCCAAGACGATCGCGAAGACGGTGCGAGCGGCGGCGGCCAACGCTGAGAACAACTACAGCATGAACCCGCGCAACCTGCGGGTCGTCAAGGCGTTTGTCGGAGACGGCGAGCGACAGCGGCGGATGAGCCCGCGGGCCCGTGGCCGGGGCGATATCATCCACCACCGCAAGAGCAACATCACGATTGTGGTGGACGAGGACTTGACCTGATGGGACAGAAAGTACACCCGCACGGCTTCCGGCTGGGCTATATCTACGACTGGAACTCCAAGTGGTTCGCGGACCGCACGTACACGACGTTGCTGCACGAGGACCTCTCGGTGCGCGCTGCCATCAAGAAGCAGCTCCCGGACGCCGGTATCGCCAAGGTGGAGATCGAGCGGAACGCCAATCAGGTGACGGTGACGATCCACACGGCGCGCCCCGGCATTGTCATCGGACGTGGCGGCTCCCGCGTGGATGAGCTCCGCACGCAACTCGAGAAGATCACCGGCCGTAAGGTGCGTGTGAACATCAGCGAGGTGCGGGTGCCGGAGATCGAAGCGCCGCTCGTGGCGCGCGCTGTTGCCGAGCAGATCGAGCGCCGCGTGTCTCACCGCCGGGCGATCAAGCAGGCCGCTCTCCGCGCGATGCAGCGTGGCGCCCAGGGCGTCCGGATCAAGATAGGCGGACGGCTGGGTGGCTCCGACATGTCCCGGCGGGACCAGGAGCGCCAGGGCCGCGTGCCCCTGCACACTTTGAAGGCGAACGTTGACTACGGCACCTCAGAAGCCCGCACGACGCTGGGCCAGATCGGCGTTAAGGTCTGGATCTACAAGGGCGACGTGCAGGACGACCGCGACCGGCGCCGCGCCCGCGCCGTGATCGCCGCGAATGCTGAAGAAGACGCCGCCGCAGCCGCTGAGGGCGAGGCGGAAGAGAAGACGATGATCGCCGCTGTGAAGGAAGTTCCGGTTGCGGAAGCCGCCCCGGCGCCCGCGCCAGTGGCCGAAGAGCCGGCAGCCGAAGTGACACCGGCCGAGGAAGAAACCGATGCTACAGCCTAAACGGACCAAATTCCGGAAGATGCAGCGTGGCCGCATGCGCGGCATGGCGTACTCCGGCAACCAGGTGGAGTTCGGCGACTTCGGCCTGCAGGCGCTCGCGCCCGTGTGGCTGACGTCCCGCCAGATCGAGGCCGGCCGTCGCGCGATCACACGCTACGTCCGCCGTGGCGGTAAGCTGTGGATCCGCGTCTTCCCCGACAAGCCGATCACGAAGAAGCCGTTGGAAGTCCGCCAGGGTAGCGGTAAGGGCCCGGTCGAAGGCTGGGTCTGCGTCGTGCGCCCCGGACGGATGATCTACGAGATGTCCGGCGTCCGCGAGGAAGTGGCCCGGGAGGCGATGCGGCTGGCAGCGCACAAGCTGCCGATCCCAACGCGCTTCGTGCAGAGGTCTGAGGAATAACAATGGCCAAGAAGAACAAGGCACCAACAAACGAGCTGACGAAGCTCTCCGATACCGAGCTGAAGAAGCATCTGGACGAGTCGTACAAGCGGCTCTTCTCGTTGAACCTCCAGAAGGAGACGCTACAGCTCCACAATCACCGCGAGATCCCCCGCACCCGGCGGACGATCGCGCGGCTGAAGACGATCGCGCGACAGCGCGAACTCGCGAAGGGTGGCACGGCATGACCGCCGAAACGAATATTTACGGCGGGCGCAAGATCCGCCAGGGCACTGTGGTGAGCGACAAGATGGACAAGACGGTCGTTGTGGCTGTCCAGTCCAACATTCGCCACCGCCTTTACAAGAAGACTATCCGGCGCGAGAAGAAGTTCATGGCGCACGATGAGAAGGAGACCGCGAAGCTGGGCGATGTCGTCCGCATCGTGGAGCACTCACCGCTCTCCCGCCACAAGCGGTGGGCGGTGATCGAGGTGGTGCAGCGCGCGGAGCTTCCCGAAGTGGCCCCCGGGTCGATCGACCTGGAGCTGATCGGCGAAGTGAAGCGCGAGACGCCGGAACCGGAAGCGGTCGCGACACCGAAGGCCGAGGCGCCGACACCGGAAGCCCCGATCGCCGAGATCGAAACAGTGCTGGAAAGCGCGGCGCCGGAAGCGACGGACACGATGGCAGATGTCGATTCAGCGGAGTCCGTCGAAGCTGCGGAACCGGAAGTCCCGGCCGCTGAAGAGGCGGAAGTGGTGACGGACTCGTCCCCCGCACCGGAAGCGGATGCGGAGGAAGAAGCGAAATGATTCAACAATACTCAAGGCTGAGGGTGGCGGATAACTCCGGCGCTAAGAGCCTGATGGTGATCCAGGTGATGGGTGGCTCCCGCCGGCGCTACGGCACGGTGGGCGACACGATCGTCGCCTCGGTGAAGCAGGCAGCGCCGGGTGGCGGCGTGAAGAAGGGCGAAGTCGTGCGCGCGGTTGTCGTGCGGGCGGCCCAGCCGTATCGCCGCAAGGACGGTTCCTACATCCGCTTCGACGAGAACGCGGCGGTGGTGCTTTCCGACGCCCAGAACCCGCGCGGCACCCGCATCTTCGGGCCCGTAGCGCGTGAGCTGCGGGACCGCAACTACATGAAGATCGTATCCCTGGCCCCGGAAGTGGTGTGAAGTGAACAAGATCAAGCGAGACGACACCGTATTTGTGACCAAAGGCAAGGACCGAGGCCGCACCGGCCAGGTGCGTAAGGTGCTGCCCGCCGGCGTAAAGACCAACGAGTACGGGCTGGCCAAGCCCGCGCGCGTTGTGGTTACGGGTGTCAACCTGGTGAAGCGTCACATGAAGTCACGCGGGCCGCAGAAGCCCGGTGGAATCGTGGAGCGCGAGGCGCCGATCCCGTGGAACAACGTCGCGGTGCTCTGTGCATCGTGCAGCAAGCCGACGCGGGTGGGTTTTAAGGCGCTGGCAGACGGACGCAAAGTGCGCTTTTGTAAGCGCTGCGATGCGACCGTGGACTAAGCGAGAGGAAACATGGTTACGACAGTAGTGCCCCGGATGAAGGAAAAATACAGGAACGAGATTGTGCCCGTGCTCGTCGAAGAGTTTGGGTACAAGAACGTGATGCAGGCGCCCCGGATCGAGAAGGTGTCACTGAACATCGGGCTCGGCGAGGCGGTTTCCAACGCGAAGGCGCTCGATTCCGCGTCCAGCGACATGGGCACGATCACCGGCCAGCACCCCGTGATCACGAAAGCGAAGAAGTCGATCTCAAACTTCAAGCTGCGTGAGGGGATGCCGATCGGGGTGATGGTGACGCTGCGAGGCACCCGGATGTGGGAGTTCCTGGACCGGCTGTTGAACGCGGCTCTCCCCCGTCTGCGGGACTTCAACGGTGTCTCGCCGAACTCGTTCGACGGGCGCGGGAACTACAGTCTGGGCCTGAAGGAACAGATGATCTTCCCGGAAATCGAATACGACAAGATCGAAAAGGTCCGCGGAATGCAGATCTCGATCATCACGACAGCCAAGAGTGACGAAGAGGCGAAGCGGCTGCTGGAGCTGCTGGGAATGCCTTTCGCCCGAAGAGGACAGTAACGTGGCGAGAAAGTGTCAGGAAGAGAAGTCGTTCAATAAGACGCCGAAGTTCCCGGGGCGGCACGTTAACCGCTGCCGGCTCTGCGGTCGCGCGCGGGCCTACATCCGCAAGTTCGCGCTCTGCCGGATCTGCTTCCGGCAGCACGCGCTGCTGGGGAACCTGCCGGGCGTCAAGAAGAGCAGCTGGTAACCGATATGACTGATCCAATCGCAGACATGCTGACCCGCATCCGCAACGCCCAGACGGCGCGGCACGACTACGCGGACATCCCGTTCTCGCGCCTGAAGGAAGCCGTGGCAAAAGTGCTGAAGCGCGAAGGCTACATCAAGGACTACGAGACGGCCAAAGAAGGCGTCAAGGGCACGATCCGGGTCCACCTGGCGTACGGTGCCAAGCGTGAGCCGATGATCAGCGGCCTGGACCGCGTAAGCAAGCCGGGCCTGCGGGTGTACTCCGGTAGCGGCGAGATCCCGCGAGTCTATGGCGGCCTGGGGATCGCAGTTGTCTCGACGCCGGCAGGTGTGATGACGGGCAAGGACGCCCGCAAGCAGGGTGTGGGGGGCGAAGTCCTCTGCTACGTGT
>JANLRX010000043.1:0-3934 GCA_031362025.1 Chloroflexota bacterium | reverse complement strand
GTGCTCAAGCGGGCCGCACAGGCTGCGCCGGCCGGGTCCGAGGGTTAGCGAGTCGATCTGACAGCTTAAGAGTAATTTGACCTGTTAGGCGGCTGACGGCGCCGGCCCTGCTCCGCTCTTACGCCGGCGAGAAGACCGCGGTGCCGAAAACCACATCGAACTGCCGGCACCAGATCACCACCGTCGTGTACTTCGAGACGTCAGTGCCCTCCGGCACGTCGTAGTTGAAAGCGCCGTCCGTGCCCTTCATCTCGCCCAGGTTCAGCGCCGCCTCCGTGTACCCATTCTCGGGCGACAGGAGCACGAACACATCCGGCCCGTTGCGCGCGGAGAAGTCCTCAAAACGTAGCGTGTAGCGGCCAGGCTCCGTCTCGATCAGGAGAGCTGTGCCATACGTGTAGTGGAAGTCGTCTGCGCTCACGAACTCGCCGGACTGGACCTCGTGCGGCATGAAGGGTGTCGCCGTCGGCGCTGCTGTTTCGATCGGCTGATTCGTGGCGACCGTGGTTGGCGCAACTTCGGTGGGTGAGGCACTAGGCGGCATCGTCGCTGCTATGGCGACATCGTCTCCGCACTTTTCGGAGCCGGCGTCGGCACCCGGAATGGGGCTCGCCTCGCACACAGTGTTGCGGTCGAACAGGGGGGAGATGGTGTAGTAGCCCGCCGAGCCAACCCCGGCGACGAGCACTGCTCCGATCATGCTCGATAGAAACACGTGCCTTCCAGCAACACGGTGCCAGCCCATCCGATAAGAGAGGAATAGAGCGGCGGCGAAAGCAGCGATCCCAACAGCGAGCCACAGCGGCCACACCGGATACACCACATCGCTGAAGAACTCTTCAAAGCGGCCGAGTTCCGTCGTTATCGAGAGCATCATCGTCCTCTAATGTACGCGATGGGCAGGTAGGCGGATCACCGAGGTTGCCGAACTTCAGCGCTCGCGTCACCATGATATGAGTCATGGCTGACGTCACACTCCTCGACCTCTCCCGCGATATCGATGGCCCGGAGGCTCGACGCATCCGCGACCGCATTCGCAAAGGGCTCGTGGTCAAGGCGGGCGAGAAGCTGAGCCTCCAAAAACGCGACACCGTCTGGAAGGGCGAGCCCCCATTCGATGAACTCTCAGCTCAGGAGCTGAAGGCTGCCGCCAGTGATTTCCTCGTCAGCGGAGTGAAAAAACTCGCCGAGCGGCAGGAGCTTCTTTGGGCAAGCGATACCTACTCGCTCCTCATCGTCGTCCAGGGGATGGACGCATCCGGCAAGGACTCGACAATCAAGCACGCCTTGTCCGGCGTGAATCCACAGGGCGTTCATGTAACATCGTTCAAGCAACCGTCAGCGGAGGAGCTCGACCATGACTTCCTCTGGAGGATCTCCAAAGCCCTCCCCGAGCGTGGCCGGATCGGCGTCTTCAACCGCTCGCACTACGAGGAGGTCGTTGCCGTCCGTGTTCACCCGGAATGGCTGGACCGCCAGCATCTCCCATCGGAACCGAGTGGCGCCCCGCTCTGGGAATCGCGGTTCCGGGATATCAACGCCTTCGAGCGCCATCTGCACGACAGCGGTACTCGCATCGTCAAGTTTTTCCTCCACGTCTCGAAAGCCGAACAGAAGCGGCGCTTCCTCAAGCGCCTCGATGAGCCAGAAAAGCACTGGAAATTCAAGGCCGCTGACGTCCGCGAGCGCACGTTCTGGGACGACTACCGCAAAGCGTACGAGGACGCGATCTCGGCTACCTCAACGGAGTGGGCGCCGTGGTACGTGATCCCCGCCGACCGCAAACCCGTCATGCAAGCAATGGTTGTCGGCGTCCTCCTCGACACGATCGACGAGATGGACCTTCGCTGGCCGCATCCAGCGAAGGGAGAACGAGTCGCCCTCGAAGCCGCTCGTCGCGAACTAACCGCCGAGCCTGAAGACTAGATGGCTCAACGGGCCGCCTCCGCGCACTCCACTCCGCTCGATCCGACAATCGCGGAGTGCGACGTGCCCGGCGGTATCTCCAAGCGGTCGCCAGGTGCAAGATCGTAAGTCGCGCCGTCGGGCTCGACCCGGAACGTGATCCCGCCGTGCAGGCAGTACAGCACCTTCTGATAGCGGTGCGAGTGCGGCGCATAGACGTCGCCGGGGCCGTTGGACCACCAGTTCGGCGAAAGGAACTCTGCCCGGAATAGCGCCTCGATATTGGCGCGGGTGGGCGGTGAGCTGCCGGGCCACGGCGTGTGCGCGACGTCAGTCCCGGGCGTAGGGGTCATCGATCACGAAGCGCCAAGTGCCGTCTGGCTGGCGGCGGCAGATCTCGATCGCCTTTCCGGCGATCTCGACACGCGCCCCTTCGGCCCCCATGGTTCCTGTCCAGTCGTTGTATACGATCGCGATGTCGCCGGACGTGACGGCGTTCTTCACCACGAGCTTGAACTGCGGCTTCATCGCTACGAACCCTTGGAGCGCGGCGCGGATCGCGTCCGTCCCCTGCGCGACCTGGCCCGGCGCCGAGATCAGCACGCCGTCCGGCTCATACAGTGCGACGACTGCTTCAATATCGCCGCTGTTCATCAGCTGTTCGAACAGGGAATCGCATTCTTCTGGTGTGGTTGCGGGCATTTGGGTGCCTCCTCGGGTGCGAACGTTACCGCCATAGGGCTGGATTTGGTTGGCCAGTTGGTGGCCCACCGTTCAGCCATTTTGCACTAACTCGGGGGCTACGGGGAGACGCAAGATCAGGTCACAAACGTAAAACAAGTGAAGGAACAAGGAAGACATGAACAACAACTACGTTACATCCATCGAAACAGTCGTCGTCGAAGTGAACGGCCAGACGCTCGATAGTGTCTCCTTCACCAGCCCAGACAAGGCCCACGCGTACAAGCGAAGCGTCCGCCAGTGGGCTGGCGAGCGCGGCGTGATCGCCCGTGTGTTCGCTGAGGTGATGGAAATCTCCCACAAGGAGCCGCGCATCGCACCGGCGCCGTCGCTCGCCGTCGCATAAATAGCCAATACCGATACGTACCCCCTTCGCTAAGCCCGCCGGACTCCGGCGGGCTTCAGCGTTAATTCAACTCCCCGGTTTGGCGTACAATGCACTGAGTAATGGCAACAAATGTCGATCGCTCCGGGCTGGGCGGCGAAGTACAACGCGCCGCTGACTCGCTCACAGTCACCGATAACCGCACGGGCCGCTCGTACGACATGCCGATCGTTGACGGGGCCGTCCGCGCACTCGACTTTCGCGACATCAAGACGACCGAAGACGACTTCGGGCTCATGGTCTACGACCCCAGTTTCGGGAACACGGCGTCGTGTCGCAGCAAGATTACACACATCGATGGGGAGAAGGGCATCCTCGAGTACCGCGGTTACCCGATCGAGGAGCTGGCCGAGAAGAGCACCTACCTCGAGACAGCCTACCTACTAATCTACGGCGAGCTTCCAACGCGACAGCAACTGGAAAACTGGATTCACGAGATCACCTTCCGCACGTATCTGCACGAGAACGTAAAGAAGTCCATGGAAGGCTTCCAGTACGACGCCCACCCGATGGGCATGCTTGTCGGCACGGTCGGCGCGCTCTCGACCTTTTACCCCGACGCCAAGGAAGTATCCGATGAGGCGTCGCGGGAACTACAGACGATCCGCCTCATCGCGAAGATGCCGACGATCGCCGCGTTCACGTACCGCCACAACCGCGGCCTCCCGTATGTTTACCCGGACAACGACCTCACGTACACCGGCAACTTCCTCTCGATGCTCTGGCGGATGTCGGAGCCGCGTTACAACCCTCATCCGCGCATCGAGCGGGCGATCGAGGTGCTATTTATCCTCCACGCCGACCACGAGCAGAACTGCAGCACCAACGCCATGCGTTCCGTCGGCAGCTCATTGGCGGATCCGTTCTCCACGACAGCGGCCGCGGCGGCCGCGCTTTACGGTC
>JANLRX010000356.1:0-3358 GCA_031362025.1 Chloroflexota bacterium | reverse complement strand
CTGGCAGCGTACGGCACGAACTATGCGTGGATTGGTCAGCAAGTGAAAAAAGGGTACTCTTTCCCGTCGATGTCCCAGACCTTTGTCCCCTCACCACGCTCCAGCACCACTGGAAAGCGCTTCGCCGTCTGCAGGATGTACTTCTTCTCGATGTCCATCCAGTGCTGCTTATCGGTCTTGTTCTCCGTCGTCATCTCGTCAACCCACTACCGTTCCGGCGCTCCCGCCTTCAATCAGCGAGAGCAGCGCGTGCTCCTCTCGTCCGTCGATGATAACCGCCCGGCCGCCGTGGGCGGAGGCCCGCAGACACGCCTGCACCTTCGGGATCATCCCGCCCTCGATCACACCGGAGCCAATCAGCGCCTCCGCGTCGGCAGCGGAAAGCTCTGCGAGCACGCTTCCCTCCGCCTTCACGCCGGGTACGTCTGTCATAAACACTGTCCATGCGGCGCCCAGCGCTTCCGCGATCGCACCAGCCGCCGTGTCCGCGTTGATGTTCAGGAGTTGGCCCGTCGGCGCTTCCCCTTCCCACTCGACACCGATCGGAGCGAGGACCGGCAGGCCACCCGCCATCAGGACCCGAGCGAGCGGAGCCACATCGACCTCTTCGATCTCCCCGACAAACCCGAGCGATGCGTCACGGACCACCGCCCGCAAGATATTCCCGTCGCAGCCGGATAGACCCACCACGTTCACACCCAGCGCTGCGAGCGACGCCACCAATCTCTTGTTGACCAGCCCCGAAAGCACGGCCACCACCACCTCGAGCGAGGCCTCGTCCGTCACGCGCAGCCCCTTCTCGAACCTCGTCGCGATCCCGGCCCGATCGAGCCAATCGCTCACCGTCGGCCCGCCGCCGTGGACCACCACGACCCCCTTGCCCCGCCGGTGCAACTCCGCGATATCCAGCAGGGTCGTATCGTCGTTGCCCAGCGTCGAGCCGCCAATCTTGACCACGATCGTGTCGTTGTTTGTCTGCATGTCCTGTTCTTGTCTCCCGGTTCGTCGGTTCTTGATTCTCGGTTCTTAGTTCTCGTCCCTACGTCGTGTACACGCTGTTCAGGCGCACGAACTCTTCCGTCAGGTCCGAACCCCATGCCGTCGCCTCGCCGCTGCCCAACCCCAGGTCGCCGCGGATGCCTATCTCGCTCGGAGCGAGGCAGGCCTTCGCCGCCGTCACGTCGAACTTCTGCGGCGCGCCGTCTGTGAAGATCAGCATCTCGCCGCCGGCCGGGTTCGCCAGCCAGAGCTGCGTCTTGTCCATGTCAAACGCCGCCCCACTGTTGCCGATCGCCGCCAGGATCCGCCCCCAGTTCACGTCCTCGCCGTAGATCGCCGTCTTCACCCCGATCGAACTGACGATCGCCCGCGCCGCCTTCCGCGCGTCATCGGACGAGGCCGCACCTTGCACCAGCGCCTCGATCAGCTTCGTGCCGCCTTCCGCGTCCTGCACCATCATTCGCGCCATGCTCGTGCACAGGATGCTCAGCGCCTTCTTGAACGCGGGGGCCTCCGGGTGCCCCTCGCCGATCAGCGATCCGCCCGCCATGCCGTTCGCCAGCAACACGGCCGTGTCGTTCGTGCTCGTGTCGCTGTCGATATCGACCATGTTGAACGACGTGTCCACCGCCTCCTTGAGGGCGCTCTGCAAGAACTTCTGCTCGACCGCCGCGTCCGTCGTCATGAAGCAGAGCATCGTCGCCATGTTCGGGTGGATCATCCCCACGCCCTTGCACGACGCCCCGATCGTCCACTCGCCCGACTTCACGGCGAGATGCTTCTTCACCGAGTCCGTCGTCATGATCGCGGTCGAGAAGTCCACTCCGCCATCCGGCGAAAGCTCGACCTTCGCGATGCCCTCGCCGATGCGGTCCATCGGCAGTTGGTTTCCGATCACCCCGGTCGATGCCACGACCACGTCGTGCGGGTCGATCCCGAGCTTCTTGCCGGCCATCTGCGCCATCGCAACGGCGTTCTCCCAGCCCTGCTTCCCGGTCGCGGCGTTGGCGCACCCCGCGTTCGCCACGATCGCCTGCGACTTGCCGTCCGCCAGGTGCTCCTGCGTGACTAGCAGCGGCGCCGCCTTCAGCGTGTTGCTGGTGTATACCGCCGCCGTCGTACATGGCCTCTCGGAGTACACCATCCCGACGTCCAGCTTCGTCCAGTCCGTCCGCACGCCCACGTGCACCGCCCCGGCGCTAAACCCACGCGGCGTCGTCACGCTGCCGTCCGGTATGATCTCGATTCCTTCGATTGTCTTTGCCTCTGCCTTGATCACGTCTCGCTCTCCTTCTATGGATATACCGCCGGGGTGTCGAGCGCCATCGTCTCGGGATACCCCTGCATCAGATTCATGTTCTGGATCGCCTGGCCCGCCGCGCCCTTGACCAGGTTGTCGAGCACGCTCACCACGACCAGGCGCTCTGTACGGACGTCCACCGTTGGGTAGACCAGGCACATGTTGTTGCCGCGCGTGTGCTTCGTGTGCGGCGGCGCGTCCACCACTCGCACGAACGGCTCGTCCGCGTAGAACGTCTCGTAGATCTCGCGAACGGCCTGCTTGCCTCCCTCACCGGCCGGAACGTCGCCGGGGTACAACGGTGCGTATATCGTCGAAAGGATGCCGCGCGTCATTGGCATCAGGTGCGGCGTAAACGTCACCTTCGGGGTGGACGGCCGCGGCGCCTCTACCGGGGGCCACATCGCCGCGATCTCCTGCACGATCTCCGGCAGGTGGCGGTGCCCGTCCAGCCCGTACGCCGACACGCCTTCCGCCGCCTCGCCCAAGTGCAGGTTCAGCTTCAACCCGCGTCCCGCGCCGCTCACGCCCGACTTGGAATCGATCACGATATCAGGCGAGATGATCCCGGCCTTCACCGCCGGTGCCAACCCCAACAGCGCGCTCTCCGGAAAGCACCCCGGGTTCGCGATCAACTTCGCGGCCTTGATCTGCTCCCGGTACAACTCGGGCAGCCCGTACACAGCCTGCGAGAGCAGTTCTGGCGCTGGGTGCGCCCCGCCGTACCACTCGGCGTACTCCGCCGCGTCCTTCAGCCGGAAGTCGGCACTGATGTCCACCACCGGCACTCCCGCCCGCACGAGCGGCGCGCAAGCCTCTGCGCTCGCCGCATGGGGCAGGGCCGAGAACACGAAGTCCACGCTAGAGACGATCTCGGGCTCGATACGCAGGTCATAGCTGAAGAGGTGCGGAAACACCTCCACGAGCTGCTTCCCGGCCTCGCTGCGCCCTGTGACGGCCGTCAGCTCCACCTCCGGGTGGTTGTACAGCAGCCGCGCGAGCTCTCCGCCCGCGTACCCCGTCACATTTATGATTCCGGCCCTGATGCTCATCTCTCAT
>JANLRX010000516.1:0-3435 GCA_031362025.1 Chloroflexota bacterium | reverse complement strand
CGTCGCGCTGGTCGGCCCGGATAGCGAGGACGACAACCTGGAAAAATTGCTTCAGGGATAGCGCGAGGGGGTATTCACTCTCTCGCTGCGTTGTGCATAATTGCAGCGGCAAAGGCTGGCAAGGGCGCTATCTTTTGCCCCGCCCCGCGAGGTGGCAGACTCGCGGGGCACTTTTTTGCCCGGAACACCGCTGCAAAAATGGCGGGAGGCCCTCCCGCCGCCGGAAGGGCCTCCTATCGCCGCACCCCCAAGGAGTTAGCAAAGAGAACGGCCAGGCGAGTTAGCGCGCCCGGCCGTAGGAAGAAGGATCTCGGAGGACAGCTGCGTCCCCACTTTGTAAGACTCGATAGTCGCCCTGGTGTTGCTCTTGCGTTCTGTCATCAAAAAATATGGAGGAGGCGGGTACGCACCCCGGGTCCTGGAGGACCGTTCGCCGGCCCCGCAACCAGCGAATTGTCTAGAGATCCGCCCTCCTCCACTCACTAATAACCCGTCTCTATACTGCTTATTACCGACACGACTGCATATTCGCTTCTATATCGGCGCGCAGCTTGTTGCCGGGCCCCGACCCGATATACTTGGCCCCGTAACGAAGGAGCAGCCCGTGCCCGATAACGTCCTCTACGAAAAGAAAGGCCACCTGGCCTACGTCACCATCAACCGGCCCGACCGGCGTAACGCCATCGACCCCAAGACCAGCGTCGAGATGAAGGAAGTCTTCGAAGCCTTCAAGGCCGACGACGACGCCTGGGTCGCGATCCTCACCGGCGCCGGCGAACAGGCCTTCTCCGCCGGAGCGGACCTCGTCGCGATGGCCGCGGCGCTCTCCGGCGGCAGCACCGACGGCGTTCCGATGAACGTCCCGTTCGGCGGCATCACCCGCGGGTACGAGTGCTACAAGCCGATCATCGCTGCGATCAACGGTTACTGCCTCGCCGGCGGTCTCGAAGTCGCGCTCTCCTGCGACATCCGCATCGCCGCCGACCACGCCACCTTCGGCCTGCCCGAGCCCAAGCGCGCGATCATCCCCGGCGCTGGTGGCACCCAGCGCTTGCCACGTGCCGTCCCCCTCGCCTTCGCGATGGAGCTGCTCCTCACCGGCGACCGCTTCGACTCCGACACGGCGCTCAGGTTCGGCCTCGTATCGCACGTCGTTCCCCTCGCCCAGCTCATGCCAAAGGCAGAGGAGATCGCGGGCAAGATCCTCGAGAACGGCCCCCTCGCCGTCCGCGCGATCAAGGAAGCCGTCGTGCGCGGCCGCGAGATGACACTCGAAGACGGTCTCAAGCTCGAATCGCAGCTTACAGGGCCGATCTTCCGCTCGCAGGACGCTCTCGAGGGCCCGACCGCCTTCGCCCAGAAGCGCAAGCCCGAATACAAGGGCCGATAGTGGCGACCGGAGCGCTCGACAACCTGCGACCCGACGCGCCCGTCCGCACCTCCGACGGCAAGGAGGCCGGCAAGCTGCACGCCGTCATCGTCGACCCGCGGGAGAACCGCGTCACCCACATCGCCGTGAACACCGGCCCGTTCCTCCCCGAGCCCGGCTTCGGCGACCCGAAGATCGTTGCCGTCGACATCGACCAGGTGAAGGACGCCAACGACGACGACATCGTGGTCTCGCTCAGCGCGGCCGATTTCGGAAAGCTCCCGTTGTACGAACACACGCACTTCTTCGATGCGCCCGACGTCGAGAGCGAGGCGTCGCCACCAGCTCTCTCTCGGATCTGGTTCAGCAACCTCGCGATAGCCTTCGTGAAATCTGTAGCCTCGATCGGTGGGCCAACCGGCGTCGCGATCCCGGCGGAGCACTTCCAGCGCGCCAGCTTCGAACGCCACATCCTCAACGACACGCCCGTCTGGCGCATCGAGCCAAACACCTACATCGGCGACGTCGAGCGCGTGCTCGTGAACGAATCGACCGACGTCATCGAGTCGCTGGTCATCCGCCGCGGCGTCCTATTCCCGGACGACCGCATCCTCCCGATGACCTACGTGAAGGAGATCCGCGACGGCCTCATCCATGTCGACATCTCCGACGAACCGCTCGACGCTCTCCAGAAGTACTCCAGCTAACCGGTAGGCTGCGCGAGACGTAGCGCCCGGTACATCTTCAGTACGTTGTAGTCGAAGCGCTCGCCCAGCAGTTCCCGCACACCTGTCAGGTTCGCCGGTCCCAGCTTCTCGAATGCCGCCGCGATCTCTGGTTCATCGTCGGCCGGCAGAAAAGCCCGGATGTCCACCTCCTCGCCGCACTCAACCGCCGCCGCAAGGTGACCCATCACGGTGCTCTCCTTGATCTCGCGCTCCGCCGCTATCTCCGCCACCGACTGCCCGCCTCGGTAGCGCCGCAGCGTGTCGTACTCCGAGTCGCCGATCGGCTTGCGTGTCGGCCGAAACAGCGGTCCATCGTCCGCGATCGCCTCGCGCGGGTTCTCGGCCAGGTGCGCCGTGATCTCGCCCATGAACACCGGCCCAAGCTCCGTCAGCTTTCGCTCCCCGACCCCGCCGATGCGCCGGAACTCAGCCTCCGTTGTCGGGTAGGATCGCGCCATCTGCTGCAACGCCGCGTCCGCAAAGATCATGTACGCCGGCACCGCCTGCTCGCTGGCGAGACGGCTCCTCAATCGCCGCAATCGCTCGAACAGCAGCGTGTCGCACTGCCCCGTCGGCGTGGTAGGTGCCCGGCCCGCGAGCATCACCGGGCCGCCATCCCCCTGCGCGACGGCGCGCCCGCTGTCAGTCAGGCGCAGCACTGGCCGGTCCGACTCCTGTCGCAAGTAGCCGCCGCGCACCAGCTCTTTACCGATCTGCGTCCAGTCCGCCTTGCTCATCCGCTTACCCGCGCCGTACGAGCCGAGGTCGTCGTGGCCCCAGCGGCGCACCTTCTCCGCCTGCGCCCCGTACAGCACATCCGTCACGTGGTTAATCCCCACGCTGAACCCGCTGTGCGCCACGATCTCCCCCAGGCACGTCAGGAACAGCCGCGCGTCATCCGTGCGGTCCTCCGTCGGTCCAGCAGCCGTCTGGGTCTCCACCCCCGTAGGCCGAGGACCCAGCCTCGACCCTGCCGCCTGCGTGCAGTTGTCACACCCGTCACACCGTCCGTCCGAGTACTCCTCGCCGAAGTACGCGAGCAACGCCGTCCGCCGGCACGTCATCGACTCCGCGAACCCCACCAGCGCTTCGAGCTGATCGCGCGCGATCGTTTGCTCACGAGCCGACGGCTTCTCCTCGATGAAGCGCTCGTGCTTCATCACGTCCGCCTTGCCAAAAAGCAGCAGGCACTCGGCTGGGTCGCCATCGCGGCCCGCGCGGCCTGTCTCCTGGTAGTAGCTCTCGATGTTCTTCGGCAGGTCGTAGTGCACCACGTACCGAATGTTCGCCTTGTCGATCCCCATCCCGAACGCGATCGTCGCGCAGACGACCCGCACC
>JANLRX010000505.1:0-3174 GCA_031362025.1 Chloroflexota bacterium | reverse complement strand
TCGGCAAGCGCCTGCTTCAGCATGACCTGCTGATCCGGAGTGTACGAATACGTGCGCGCCTGCGAGCGCGCGCGTACGCGTGTACATACATAGGTAGTGCATAGCCCTAAGGCACGTAGCAAGCAACACACGTGCATACGTGTCTACACGTAGCTGCCAAAGGGGTGGTGACTAGACGAAGGGCGGTGGCGAACCAGCGGGATTTGTCCTAGCCGAAGAGCGTGCGGCCGGCGATGTCGGCCCCGGCGCGGAGCGACTTTAGCTTCTCCCAGACGACGCCGGACGCGATCTCCCCGAAGCCGGCCGCGGTGCCGAACCCGCAATCGGTGCCAGCGAGAACGCGGTGCGGGTCGCCGACGGCCTCGGCGACGTTGATGATGCGGTCCGCGACGACCTGAGGGTGCTCGATGTAGTTCGTGGTCGTGTCGATGACGCCGGCGATGATCAGCCAGTCCGGTGGCGGCGGCATCTTGCGGAGAAGCCGCCATTCGTGCTGGTGGCGGGGGTTGGCGAAGGGCAGAAGGAGCGCGCCGACGTTCGCCTCGTAGTACAGGGGCAAGACATCCTCCAGCGGCACGTCGAGGTGGTGCGGGCCTTCGTAGTTGCCCCAGCAGACATGCAGGCGGATGCGGTCCGCGGGCAGGCCGTCGATCGCGCGGTTGATCGCGGCGACGTTGCGGTGGACGTAGGCCTGGAAGTCGGCAAGGGAACGGTCTGCGTAGGAGATGTGGCGTTCCATCGCGAGGTCCGGGCAGTCGAGTTGGAGGACGTATCCGCGCGAGACGATCCCCTGGTACTCCGGGCGGAGGGCGTCGGCGACGGCGGTGACGTAGTCGTCGTCGGAGGGGTAGAACTCGTTCAGCATCCCGGCGCAGACGATGCCCGGCGAGGCGGCGGTCATGAACGTCTCGGCGAAACCGTCCGTCTCGCCGAGGGCGGCATCGAAGGCGTTGCACTCCTCGCGCATGGGGTCGATCGTGCCGTGGGTGACTTCGGCGATCGCCTTGGGGGCAGTCATCAGAGAGACGGACTTGCGGTTGAAGTCAGGCATCTTCAGCTCGATAAAGCCGGGGACCATGGCGTCGCGGACCATCGCGCGCTGGCTTTGGCCGCCGTATCCGGTGAGACGGTGCTGGACGTAGCTGAGGAAGCTCTCGCGGGCCTGTTCGCCATCGCTCGGGACATCGATACCGACTTCGCGCTGCTTGCGTACAACGTCCAGGGTGGCGGTGCGCACTTCGGCGGCGAGCTCGGCTGCGTCGACTGGCTCCCGCTTGCTCAGAGCGACGAAGAGGTCGACGAGCTTCGGGGTGCGCGGGAGGCTGCCGGCGTGCGTGGTGAGGATGCGGCTCTCGCTGCGCTGCAACGTCAGTCGCGCTTTCGGGTGTTGGCTTCGATTCCTTCGATGACGGAGAGGACGTGGCTGAGGGCGAACAGCAGTAGAGCGGCGATCGTCGAGCCGAAGCCGATCGCGACGACGATGATGATCGCCGTTGCGGTGGTGTCCTGACAGGTCTCGATGCCGCCGACCAGTGGGATCTGGGTGGTGACGCAGGTCTCGGTGCCGATCGCGAAGAAGGAGATGATGGCGACGGCCCACCCGGCGACGAAGGTGAGGACGGCGAGCGGGCGGAGCATCGAAGCGAAACGAGACGCGGTCACGAGGGGTAGTTTAGCGCCCCGCGTTGATAAACGCCGCGTACTGTGTTATTTCCATGTAGTTGGAAACCTTGATGAAGCGGACCTGGCGATTCTTTCTCGGCGCGGCGATTGGGATGGGCATCGGCTATGCGGCCACACTCCTGCTCCAGTCGCCGGCCAAACCGCGCCTGCGCACGATCTACAAGGCGCCCGTCGAAGAGCGCGACCCGCAGCGGGCGGCCTAGCGCCCACGGATGCCCGAGAAGCTGCGCGGCCTCTACGTCATCCTCGATCCCGAAGTTGCCGCTGGGCGCGACCTGATCCACATCACCCGCGAGGCGATCGCCGGTGGGGCACGGCTGATCCAATGGCGGGACAAGAGCCGCGAGAAGGGGTTGCAGGTGGCGGAGGCGGAGGCGGTGCTCGATGTCTGCCGGCGGGCGGGGGTCCCGTTGCTGATCAACGATGACGCTGACCTGGCGCTGGCGATTGAGGCGGACGGCGTGCACCTCGGCCAGAAGGACCTGCCGGTGTCGCTGGTCGCCCGGTTCGCGAAGCCGGAGTGGATCATTGGCGTCTCCACCAACAACCCGGCGGAGGCGAGGGCGGCGGCGGCCGATGGTGCGGACTACGTGTCGGTGGGCCGGCTCTTCGCTACGACGTCGAAGGCGGACACGCGGCCCGCCACCCTGGACACGATCCGCGAGGTGAAGGCGGCGGTCAGCGTGCCGGTGAGCGCGATCGGCGGCATCAACGAGTCGAACATCGCGGATGTGATTGCGGCGGGGGCGGACATGGCGTGCGTGATCTCAGCAGTTGTGGCGACGGATGACCCGCGGAAGGCGGCACGGCGACTGGCTTCGCACTTCGCGAAGGAGTAGCGCTAGGTCAGCAGGCTGGGGAGGCCGCCTTCGTAGGCGGCGCGGAGTTCGTCGAGCGGCAGGTCAACGGGGCCGAGCTTGAAGCGCTGGTCTTCGGTGATGGTGCCGATGAACTGGATGGGCACGTTGCCCAGGTTCGCGATGTCGATCAGACGTTCGCGGCGGTCAGCGGGGACGACGATGAGGATGCGGGACTGCGTTTCGCCGAAGAGCGAGGCGGCAAGGCGGGGACCGAACGGGGCGGCCGAGCCGTCGATACCCAGCTTGCCGGCGAGGCACATCTCGACGAGCGCCACGGCAAGGCCGCCGTCTGAGCAATCGTGAGCGGCGGTGGCGACGCCTTCCTTGATCGCGGCGAGGACGGCGCGGTGCACGCGGGCCTCGAGCGGCAGGTCGATTCTGAGTTCGCCGCCGATGAGGCCGTGTTCGAGCTTCAGGTACTCGCTGCCGGCGAGGGCTCCCTGCGCCTGGTCGAGATGGCCGCCGACGAGGAACACCTGATCGCCGGGGTGTCTCAGGGCGAGTGTGCAGTACTGGGTGACGTCGTCGAGGATGCCGAGCATGCCGATTACCGGCGTGGGGTACACCGGCCGGCCTCCCGACTCGTTGTACAGCGAGACGTTGCCGGAGATGACGGGGGTTCCGAGGGCGG
>JANLRX010000481.1:0-3588 GCA_031362025.1 Chloroflexota bacterium | reverse complement strand
ACCGGCGTCTCGCGTCGCACGGGATCATCGGCGGGTTGGACGTCTCCGCGCAGGTGGAGAACGGCATGCTCATCTGCGTCACGGAGGTCAACACCCGCGAAGAGATCGAGCGCTTGCGTGACGCACTGGCCGAGGTGGGCCGATGACGACGGAGCCAGCGATGCGCATCCAGAAAGCGCCTCCAAAACCCGATGTGGGTGGCCGGCTCACGTTCGATCGCAGCAAGCCGGGGCGCAGAGGTGTCATCCTGCCCGCGCTCGACGTGCCGGTAGCGGAGCTGCCTGACGCCCGGTTCCTGCGGAACGAATTGCGGTTGCCGGAGATGGCCCAGAACGAGATCATCCGCTACTTCGTGGGGTTGAGCCGCCTCAACTACAGCATCGATACCGGGTTCTACCCGCTCGGCTCCTGCACGATGAAGTACAACCCCAAGATCAACGAGGATGTTGGACGTCTGCCGGGCTTCACCCAGGCGCACCCGCAACAACCACCCGAAACGGCGCAAGGTGTGCTCGCCGTGCTCCACGAACTGCAGGACAAGCTCGCCGCCATCACGGGCATGGATGCGGTTGGCCTCTCCCCGGCGGCCGGAGCGCAGGGTGAGCTTTCCGGCATCCTGATGATCAAGGCGTACCACCTTGCTCGCGGTGACATGGGCCGACGGCGCGTGCTCGTGCCAGACTCCGCGCACGGCACGAACCCGGCGACGGCTGCGATGGCTGGCTTCGAAGTCGTCTCCGTGCCGTCTGACGCAAACGGCGACACTGACGTCGACTTCTTGATGGGGCAGATCGATGACACAGTCGCCGCGATGATGCTGACGCTGCCCAACACCCTCGGTCTCTTTGAGCCGGACATTAAACGAATCGCCGAAATGCTCCACCAACACGGCGCTTTGCTGTACGGCGACGGGGCGAACCAGAACGCGTTCCTTGGGCAAGCGCGCTTCGGCGACATGGGGTTCGATGTCGTGCACTTGAACCTGCACAAGACGTTCTCGACGCCCCATGGCGGCGGCGGCCCGGGTGCTGGACCTGTGTGCGTCAAGTCGCACCTTGCGCCGTACCTACCGGCGCCCACCGTCGAAAAGCACGGCGAGGAGTACCGGTTCGCGCGCCCACCGGAGAGCATCGGCAAGACGATGGCGTTCCACGGGAACTTCGGGGTGCTGCTGCGAGCGCTGACGTACATCAAGTCGCTCGGCGGGGAAGGTCTCCGCGCGATCAGTGAGAACGCTGTAATCAACGCGAACTACGTGCAGGCGCGGCTCCGTGAGCGTTATCGCCTTGCTTTCGACCGGCGCTGTATGCACGAGGTGGTGCTTTCGGGGGTGCGGCAGAAGCAGCGGGGCGTGAAGACGCTGGACATCGCCAAGCGGCTAATCGACTACGGCTACCACCCGCCGACGATCTACTTTCCGCTGATCGTGGACGAGGCGATGATGATCGAACCGACCGAGACGGAAGGCATCGAGGCGCTGGATGCTTTCTGTGACGCGATGATCGCGATCGACGACGAGACTCAGACGGACACCGACGGCGTGAAGGGTGCGCCGTACACGGCCCCCCTGCGGCGGTTGGATGAGGCGACGGCGGCACGAAAGCCGGTCCTGCGATGGACGCCGTAGCGGCGTGATGCGCTAGACTAAGCGCACCATGACGAACGGAACCTTCGTCCTCGCCGACATCGGCGGCTACACGACCTTTCTATCGGACGTGGGAATCGAACACGCCAAGGAAATAACGAGCCATCTGTTCAACGGCATGGTTAAGGTGGACAAGCGCTGGAAGGTAGGGAACGTCGAGGGCGACTGCCTCTTTCTCTACACCAGTTTCCGCGAGCCGCCGGACAATACCTTCCGTCAGGTGCGCAAGCTCTACGAGGACTTTCGCGAGGGAGTCGCCGAGATCGCTTCCGGCTCCACGTGCCGATGCGGGGCCTGCGACCGGAGTGGCGATCTCGTCCTGAAGTTCGTGGTTCACGCAGGAGAGTTCGATACACATCAGGTAGCAGGGCGCACGGAGCTAATCGGACCTGACGTCGTCATCGCGCACAGGCTGCTCAAGAACAGCGTCCCTGTGCGCGAATACGCCATCCTCACCACCCCGCTTACAGATGTTGCCCAGGCGTCTGGCCTACCCGCTACGCCCGCAAGGGACGACTACGGTGACGTCGGTGCCGTGGATTACGTGTACGTGGACTTGCAGCCGGTGCGCGAGGCGTTCGAGAAGAGGCGCGAGGTTTATCTGACCGAAGAAACAGCCGATGTGTGCGTGGTGATAGATATTGAGGCGCCCCCGGAGCTTGTCTGGAGGGTGTTCGCGGACGCGGAAAAGGCAAAGCTGTGGGCACCCACATTGGTTGAGGCTGAACCGATTAGCGGGGAACACGGTAAGGTTGGAGGGGTTCACACGTGTCTTCACGGCGGCGGTATCAAGATGATCCATCTCGTAGTCGCACACGACGAGGAAGGGCGCAGACGCACTGACAGGCTCTGGAATGTGCCGTTCGTGAACGAGGCCTATATTGGTTTCGAAGCGAGGCCCTGTCCATTGGGTACGAAGGTCCTCAACTACTTCTCGCTAAAACCAGGGCTGCCAATCGCCGGTAACATTTCCAAGTCTCGCTTCCTGCGCGACTCAAAGAAGCACGCTGAGGACGACTTGCGTGGCTTGAAGGCAGTCTGCGAAGCCGAGGTGCGCAGGATGCCGATCGAAAAGCAGAGAGCGTCATGACTGACGCACTCGGCGAACTGCAAGTACCGCAACGACTCCTCCTCGGCCCCGGGCCGTCGCTTGTGCATCCGCGGGTGTACCGGGCGATGACGGCGCCGGTGATCGGGTACATGGACCCGGTGTTCATTCAGGTGATGGATGACACGCAGCGGCCGCTTCGCACGCTCTTTCGGACGGAAAACGACATGACGATGCCCATCTCCGGCACTGGCACGGCGGGGATGGAAGCGGCGATCTACAACATTACGGAGCCGGGCGATCGCGTGATTGTGTGCGTGAACGGGTTCTTCGGGACGCGAATGGCGGACATGGCCAAGCGCTGTGGCGCCGAGGTGATCGTGGTCGAAGCGGAGTGGGGCCGGATAATCGAGCCGGACCAGATCCGCGACGCTCTGCGCGACGCGGGCGGCCAGGTGAAGTCCGTAATGATCGTCCACGGCGAGACGAGCACCGGCATCCTCCAGCCGATGGAAGAGATCTCCAAGATTACGCACGAGGCGGGCGCGCTGCTGCTCGCCGACGCCGTCACTAGTCTCGCGGGATGTGAACTGCTGATCGACGAGTGGGGCATCGACGTCTGCTACTCCGGCACGCAGAAGTGCCTCTCCGCGCCGCCGGGAATGTCGCCGCTGACGATGAGCCAGGCCGCGATGGACGTGGTAATCAACCGCAAGACTCCCGTGCTGTCGTTTTATGTGGACCTCCAAATCCTGGGCCGCTACTGGGGCGGCGGCAGCACGACCCGCATGTACCATCACACCCCGCCGATGACGATGCTTTACGCCCTCCGCGAGGGCCTGCGCATCGTGTTGGAAGAGGGGATGGAAGCGCGGATCGTTCGGCACAAGCAGAA
>JANLRX010000458.1:0-3368 GCA_031362025.1 Chloroflexota bacterium | reverse complement strand
TGAACATGGGAAACCCGCCCGCAGGCTTTGAGGGTATCACCATCGACGGACTCAAGCTTCTGAGTGCCGCGGCGCAGGCCACGGAATTCCGCCGCATCGGCGACGTGGAACAGGCCCGCCGGGTGATGGAGGAAATCGTTCCACTCTTCCGGGACTACCGTCTGACGCTCGAAGCCGTAATCGCCGATGAACTCGCCACGGTCGACGAACTCCGGGCACAAGCGGACGCAGCCGGGCAGCTCACATTCTTGCTGCTCGTGATCTCCGGGGCGGCGGGCGTCGTCCTGGCGATCGGCGTCTCGCTGTTCATAGCACGGTCAATCATCACGCCGCTGGCCTCGTTGGAGACCGCCGCGCTGGCCGTCTCCCGAGGGGACTTCCACGCCCGCGCCACGGTCACACACCCGCGCGAGTTGGCGCACCTGGGCAAGACGCTGAACACGATGGTGTCAACTGTTCAGGAACGCACAGAAGAGATCGAGGAGCGCAACCGCCAGCTTCTCGACGCCCGGGCGCTGGCCTCGACGGACGGCCTTACCGGCGTCCTCAACCACCGCGCGTTCCAGGAGCGCATCCGGGAAGTCGTGGCGGTGGGAAGCTCGGCCTCACCGGTCTCCCTGATCATGCTCGACATCGACGGCTTCAAGCAGGTGAACGATCGCCTCGGCCACCAGAAAGGCGACGATCTGCTGCGGTCCTGCACCGAGGCCTGCGTGCAGATAGCAGGCCGCGACGCCGTCTTCCGCTACGGTGGTGACGAAATCGCCGTGATTTTTGCGGGCAGCGATCTCGACCAAACGATGCTGATTGGTGAGCGCATCCGCAAGGCGATCGCCGAAGACGCCAAGGTGGCGCGCGTCACGATCAGCCTCGGCACCTCGTCGTTCCCCGGTACCGCTCGCACGGCCGATGAGCTGACGTACCAGGCCGACGCCGCGATGTACGCCGCGAAGTCGAGCGGGAAGAACCGTGTCTGCCGCTGGGATGAGATCGCGCAAGCGCCGCCCCCGGCCTACGCTGACCGCGATCGCGACTCTCATACGCTGGCCACATTGGCCGCGGGCCTCGGTCTGTCCGAAGACGAGGTTGTGTCCGAGATCAACCGCTTGCACGGCTACACGCCGCTTGGGCAGGCGCTCCTGGAATCGTTGGGCGCTGAGACGACGCCGCCGGCCGAACCCACCCGCTCCCGCAAGTAAGCTCGCCGGGCTGCTAGCAGGAAGCCGGTATGTTGGCTTCGAGGCCGGCCGCTGAACGCAGTATCAACAATGCGTCAAGACTGTCTACTGAGTCGTCGCAATTGAGATCTGCCCGCGCCCAACTCTCGACAGGTGTTGGGGTCGCCATTGGAGTCGGAAGTGGCCCCGTGGGCCCGGGGGTAAAGGTGGGATAAGCGTAAACGACACAGCCCGGAATATGCGTAGGTGTGGGCACCGGGGTGAAGGGCCCAGGCGTAGCAGTTTGGGCGATAGGTCCCGGTTCGCCGTCGATATTCGAATAGCCTGATCTCTCGTCTGCATCGGCCGCGTACACCCTGTATTGATAGACGTTGGGGTTTTGCGTCGTATCCAGCAGGCACTCACTGTCAGCCGGCACGGTGGCCGCCACGACAAACGGAACGCTAAGCGCGCCTTTTTCGATCACAAAACACGTTTCGTTGTCCGAGTTGTCGCTCCAACGAACCACGGTCCAGTAGCCGGATGCATGATAGACGATCTCGACCGAGAGATCCGTAGGGGCCGAAACACCGGCGGTGATTGGGCTTGAACCAACGAAACAATCAGGAGGCCCGACGCTGGCTGTGGATGAGTGGTTTCCTCTGACTAGTGTTGTCGCAACCACTGCGAGGATGGCAAGTGCCCCTGCCAGCGCTAAGGACCGCCGGAAACGGTGGTGCATAAGTAGTACCCCACGGATAACCCTTAGTTTTTTACGCTCACAGTTTAGCGCACATTTCTCTGACCGACGCAGGCATCCCCTACTCACCGCAAGTAAACCTCTCTAGCGGGTATTCGGAAGGTTGCCCCTCCCCATTGACCGTTGTCGGAATGTTGTGCTGCCCACCCGCCCACCCCGAGAGGTTATTTGGTTTCCGGGGGGACACCCCCCGGAGCCCCCCGACAAAGGGTCCGCTGCCCCTCTGTACTCCCCGCTCCGCGGTGAACCACGAAATCACTGGTGATTACCGGTTCGAGACATCCGTGGGCAGGTGACGATCGTTTCAGAACCACACTACCTCACCGCCGCCAGTGCGAGTGTGGCCCTGCTGCTCTCTTGCTCTCTTGCTCTCTTGCTACTTGCTTACTGGCTTACTTGCTACTTGCTACTTGCTACTTGCTACTTCAAACGCAACGAAAGAGACGCCTCTTGCGAAGCGTCTCTTCCGGGGGTGTCGCTCATCCGCCCGTGGGGCGGAAGGTTGACGGCTATTTAGTTGCTGTCGGCAGCGGTGGAGCGCTTGGTGCTCGTGCTGCGGGTCGCGCGGCGCGTGGCGCCTGCCGCGCGGGCGCGCACACCGTTGACAGCCTGCTCGACGGCGGGGGCAGTCTTCTGGACGGCCTCGCGGGTGGCGCCGATGGCGGCCTGGCCGGCCTCACGGTTGGCCTCGACTACCTTGCGGATCGTGTCCCGAGCCTCGCGGCCGCTGTCCGTGACCTCGTCAAGAAACTGGCGGGTGAGCTCGAGGGCGCGGCCCTGGGCGTCGGTGACGGAGCGGACGGCCGTGGAGTAAAAGCCCGCGACGTCGCCAGGGGCGGTCGCGAAGCGGCGCGCGGTGTCGATGACGTAGCGCTGGCCGCGCTCGACCTCGTCGATAAGCTTGCGGCTCACGCGGTAGCCCCGGTCGTTGGAAGTCTTGACTGCGTCGAGAAGCGTGTCGTACACGTCGTTGACCGCGTCGAAGAACTTGTCGATGTTGTCTGTTCGTGCTGCCATTTGCTTGGGTCCTCCTATTGACATTTCGTTCATCTATGTGCAAAGTACACATAGCACCACATTGTTGTCAACCCCCTAAACGACAAAACCTAGAAAATAGCAGGACGAAAACATGACAGACGAACTGGAAACCAAACCGAAACCCGGCCGCCGCAAGTCACGGACCGGCGCGGAGGAGTACACGCCCAGGCTCACGGGCGATCTCCTCAGCTCCAGCCTGCTCGCTTTCCTCCGCCGCTGGAACGCCTACGGGTACCAGCTGGTGCAGGAGCTGGGCAAAGCGGGGCTCCCCGGCTTCGACTCAACGACGGTGTACCGCACGCTCCGCCAACTCGAGAAGGCGGGGCTCGTCTCGTCGTTCTGGGACACTTCGGAGTCCGGGCCGGCGCGCCGGATGTACTCGATGACGAAGGCTGGGGATCTGTTCCTTTCGG
>JANLRX010000346.1:0-8446 GCA_031362025.1 Chloroflexota bacterium | reverse complement strand
CGCGGGCCTCCTTCAGACACACGCAACCGGAGCGCCGGGCGCGTTTCCCGCATTGTACCCAATCGCTACGCCATACGAAGTGGCGTAGTTGCGGTGCTTTAGCCCCGCAAGGCGCGGAACCGGATCGTCAGTCCAGCCGGTCCACGATGATCCGTCCCAGCTCAACCGTATGCTCCTGCAGCTCCGCCGGCTCGTAGTCCTCCGTTATCACCGTCACGCCGATGATGTACCCGTCCATCATCACCTCGAGCCCGAAGAAGTCGTCGTAGTGCGCCTTGATCCCCAGGTCCGGCACCACCGGCGCATCGGCGAGGTCGTCGTAGTAGTCGTCCAGCGCCGCCTGGTCCCCCGGCACCCCCTCCACCCGGACGCGGTCGAGGACATTCTCACCATCGCCTTGGGCCTCCCACTCACACACGTAGCTCGGCGGGATCAGCGTGAGGTCGTCTTGCCGGGCGATGCTCCCAATCGGCGTCCCGACCACAGCCTCCGCCTCCGCCGCTGTCAAGACCGAGCAGATGTCGAACGGCTCACCGCCTAGGTTGCCCGAAGCAGTCGGCGCAGGGGTAGTCTGCTCGGTCGGCAAGCCAGCGAAGATAGGCGTCGCTGTCGGCCCCGCATCATCATCCCCGCCACACGCCGATAGCAGCGCCGCGACGACGAGCAGGCACCCGCCGATGACCCGCAAGCTACGCCCCGACGGGCGCGCGGTCCGTAATGCCGGGCACCGGGAACGCCCCGGCGAACTCCTCCACCTCAGCGCGTAGCGTCGCCAGCGCGGCTTCGTCCTCGCGCTTCTCCACCGCCGTAGCGATGTAGCGGGCGACCGTGCGCATCTCCTCCGGGCCCATGCCGCGGGTCGTCAGCGCCGGTGTGCCCACGCGGATACCGCTGCCCTGCAGGGGCGGCCGCTCGTCGTACGGGATCGTGTTGCGGTTCACCGTGATGCCCACCTTGTCGCAGAGCACCTCCGCCTGCCGCCCGCTGATCCCCTTCGCGCCGACGTCCACCAGCATCAAGTGGTTGTCCGTGCCGCCGGAGACCAGCCGGAAACCCTCCGACTGTAGCGCCTCCGCCAGCACCTTCGCGTTGTCCACGATCTGTTGCGCGTAGTGCTTGAACTCGGGTCGCAGCGCCTCCGCGAAGCACACAGCCTTCGCCGCGATGATGTGCATGTGCGGCCCGCCCTGCACGCCTGGGAACACAGTCTTATCGACCTTCGTCGCCACGTCTCCGCCTTCGGTCAGGATAAAGCCGCTCCGAGGTCCGCGCAGCGTCTTGTGAGCCGTGGACGTTACGACGTGCGAGTGCGGTACCGGCGACGGGTGCACCCCGCCCGCGATCAACCCGGCGATGTGCGCCATATCCGTCATCAGGTACGCCCCCACCGAGTCTGCGATCTCCCGCGACCGCGCGAAGTCGATGATCCGCGGGTACGCCGTCGCGCCGACGACGATGATCTTCGGCTTGTTCTCCTTCGCCACGCGCGCCATGTCGTCGTAATCGATGCGCTCGGACTCGCGGTCCACGCTGTATGGGATGAAGTTGTAGAGCTGCCCCGAGAAGTTGATCTCCCGGCCGTGCGTCAGGTGCCCGCCTTGCGCCAGGTTCATGCCCATCGCTGTGTCGCCCGGCTTGATCAGCGCGAAGTACGTCGCCAGGTTCGCCTCGGCGCCGCTGTTGGACTGCACGTTCGCGTGCTCCGCCCCGAACAGCTCCTTCACCCGCGCGATCGCCAGCAGCTCGGCCTCGTCCACGATGTGGCACCCGCCGTAGTAGCGCTTGCCGGGGTAGCCTTCCGCGTACTTGTTCGTGAGCACGCTGCCCATCGCCTCAAGCACCGACGAGCTAGTGTAGTTCTCGGACGCGATCATCTCCAGCCCAAAGCGCTGGCGGTCCTGCTCGCGCCGGATTATGTCCGCAACAGTGGGGTCAGTTCGCTCGAGATCGCTCATTGGGCGTACTCCTCGCTGGTTAGGGCGAGCGTGGCGCTCGTCCCTACTCTGGGGGGTGTACCAAAAGATTACCGCAGGCTGGCCGAGGGGTCGAGGGGGTTCCGTCGTGCTAGCCTTATCGACATGTTGCCCGTCCCACCCGAACGCCTGGACCGCCTCCGCCCACTCTTCGCCGGATTTCCCGGCCTCCACGGCGCCCTCGAAGCCGCCTTCGAAGGCACGAATGGCGACGTCCTCGTGGACAACGCCGACGATCCACGCGTCGCCCGCATCGTCATCGGCGACTTCCACTGCGTCGCCGGTGATCCTGACGCGCCGCTCGCCGCCGACGCCCTCCGCGCCGTCCCCGACCGCGAATTTCTCGCCGTGCCCGAATCCTGGCACACCTTCGTCACTACGACGCTCCCCAATGCCTTCCCGAACAACCGGTTCGCCTTCTCAGCCCCCGACGAATGGGACCGGGCGCACCTCACCGCACTTGTCGCCGTGCTGCCGGATGACTACACACTTGAACGCATCACCGCCGAATCCGTGCAGGAGTTCAAAGACCTGAACGAGACGTTCGTCGCTAACTTCAAGTCGCACGCCGACTACCTGGCTCGCGGCGCCGGATTCGGCATCCGCCACAATGGCCGACCCGGCTTCGTCGCCGGCTGCTCGTCCTACACCATCAGCTCCTCGTGCCTTGAGTTCGAGATCGAGACCCACCGCGAATACCAGCGCCGCGGCCTCGCCCTCGTCGCCGGCGCTCGCATGGTCCAGCACTGCCTGGACAACGGCCTCACGCCAGACTGGGACGCCGCGTGGGACGGTTCTGCGGACCTGGCCGACCGGTTGGGCTTCGTGGGCAGGCGGCGCTATACTGCATATCGCATCGGCATCCCGTCCGGCCCGCCGGAAGTTGACGGCTGACGAACGAAGGCCCGAAGCTTCCGGTTGTTCCGGTATGCTGTTGCGAACCTTGAACTGACCAGAGCAAAAGCCCCAGATACCAAGTGGAGGCCCTGTTATGCGGATCGCCCTTCTAATACTCGCACTTATCGCCGTTGCCTTTACGGTTTCATCGGGGCCGTCACCCGAACGCGTCAGCGCGTCAGCGCAGGTCGGCATTTCAGGAGATACGGACTGCGACGTGGCGGTCGACGATCAGGACGCCCTTGGGGTGCTGATGGAGGCCGGAGACCTTGACTCGGAGCAGGACTGCATGGACCTGGGCGACGTCAACTGTGACGGCGTGGTTGACGCGCTGGACATGCTGGAGATCCTGAAGTACTACGGTGGCCTGCCGCTGGCCGACGTGCCCGATGACTGCGCGCAGGCGGGGTCGGCGGGCGGCCTGCCCCCGATCATCGTCGGCGTGGATGAGGCTATCGACATCGGCGCCGCCACGATACCCGGCGTTGATGGTGGCCCCGAACGCCCGGTCGCCGGGATGGTGGACGAGGAAGGCCAGATGACGCGGTTCGTCGAGGACGAGGTCATCATCACGACCGACAACCTGACGGAACTCAACGACTTCCTGGCTCGCTGGAACGGGACTCTCGTGAAGTCGGTCGACCCAGGGACGATCGGTCTGCTGCTGCCGATCGCGCACCTGGTGCGCATACCGAACCTGGCGAGCATCGATACGTCGCAAATCCAGCAGGACCTGCGAGACGCGCAGGGTCAGGTCTGGGGTTCGTGGGACGTTTCGAGCCCGGAGTTCCTTGGCTTGCTGGCGCTGGCGGCGGGGGAAGCGGCGGACGGGACGGAGATCGGACTGAACCCGATCCTCGAGAACGCGGACTTTATCGACCGAACGCTGGCCGAAAACCCGACGGCGCAGGACGTCTACAACCATCCAGCGTGGCCGTACAATCCAAACCCGTACACGTGGCCCTACATGAACCGGGGCAGCGTCCAGAACATCGGTGTTGGGGACGCCTGGCGCGCGCTGGATGCTGCCGATAAGCTGGACAACGATGTCCGGATCCTGATCCTTGACGGCGGGTTCGTCGAGAACGATGACTTCCCACCGAACCGCGAGATGATCGGTGGGTACAACGTTGAGAATCCGGCGACGTGCACGGCTGGGAGCCCTTGCCCGTGGCATGGAACGATGGTCACTGCGGCGGCCATGGGCCAGCCTGGAAACAACTTCGGGACGGCGGGCCCGGCCGGTCCGGTGGCGAACGCTGTCTTGGTGCAAAGCCCGGCCACAGACCTCTACGAAATCATTGACTACATACTTTTCAGTCTTACGCAGGCGGCGTTCCCGCTGCCGGAGATCATCAACATCAGCGCGGGCACTCCGCTGGCATCCGAGTGGTGTTTGACGGGCGTTTGCGGTCTCATGGATGGCCTGGCCATCGGGCTTCGCGCCCTGGACGTGGTGATGTTCGCGTCGGCCGCTAACGACGGGAAGGATGTCGACAGGATCAAGTGCGTCGACCTCATTGTCGACGAGATTTGTTATGAGGCGCAGACCTGGATTCCGTGCGAGACGAGCGATGTGGTGTGCGTCGGTGGTCTCGACTGGAACTCGGACCGCAAGATCGCAGGTTCAAACTATGGCTCGGACATATACGGGGACGACACGGTGGATATCTACGGTCCGTACGTGCAGTACACGACGCCTGATCCTGACCGTGGGACGAGGTTGGGCACATGCGGGACGAGTTGTGCCTCACCATTCGTCGCCGGAGTTGCCGCGTTGATCAGGGCTGCCGACCCTTCGATGAGTGGCGACGAACTAGTTGATCTGCTCTTTAGTTGGTCTAACTCTTCTCCGGACGCCCGGATTCGCCGCATAGTCAACGCATACGATCCCGTGGTCGCCGTACTCGGCAACGAGCCTCCGGAGCTTGAAATCGAACTCGACAGCGGTACATACAACGGTGGTGTGGCGTTCCCGCTTTCGGCGCACCTCACCGACCCGGAAGACCTCCCGTTCGGCGCGTGGACGGGCTTGCCCACCATCCAGTGGACGAGCAGCATCGATGGGCCGATCGGCAATGCGCCGCTGACCGCGCCGGTGCTGCTTAGCTATGGCTTGCACGAGATAACGGCGACAGCAACCGACTCGGCCGGGATCAGTATTACCGACACGCGGTTTTGGGACATCGTGAACCCGCCGCCGACGGTTGATCTCAAGACACCGCTGAACAACGCCAACATCGCGGCAGGGCAGGTGATCATCCTCCGCGGGAGCAGCACGGACGCAAACAGCCCCGGCGAGGTGCTGCCCGAAAGCGGGATGCAGTGGTTCACGGCACCTGTCGGCAATCCGGGCAATCGCACCCTTGTAGCGACCGGCTACCAGGAAAGGGCGAGCTTCCCTGAGGGCAGCTACCCGGTGGGCGCCTACCTGCTCACGCTGAAGGGGACGGATGCCGCTAACGCGAGCGCGGAGGAGACGATAACGATCAACATCGGCCCGCCGCTGGCCGACTACCCGCCGACGGCGGAGGTTACCAGCGTGGACGGAACGTTCACCTGTAACCCGGGTCCCACCTACTACTACATCCTGAATGGCGTCGGGGACGACCAGGAGGACGGGAACCTGAGCGGTGCGAGCCTTGCCTGGACAAGGTCGATCAACGGTGGCCCCGAAACGTTCGTTGGAACCGGCAATTCCGTCCAAGCGTCAACGATGGGTCTCACCGGCGGAGACAACGTTACGTTCATCTTGACGGTTACGGACAGCAACAGCGGTGTCGGTACCGACTTCCTGACTGTCAACTACTTCTGCGGCTTCTAATGGTCAGGGGGGCGTCAGCAATGGCGCCCCCTTGACCCATCACCCATAACCCGCAACCCTTAGAACAATGAAGTTCGCCGTCGTCGTCTTTCCGGGAACCTGGAGCGACCACGACTCCAAGTACTCACTCGGACTCGCCGGCCAGGAAGCCGACCTCGTCTGGCACCGCGAGACCGACCTCTCCCGCTACGACGCCATCGTCCTCCCCGGCGGCTTCTCCTACGGCGACTACCTCCGCACCGGCGCCATCGCCCGCTTCTCCCCTGTCATGGAGACCGTGATTCGCGACGCCGAGGCCGGCAAGCCCGTCGTCGGCATCTGCAACGGCTTCCAGATCTTGTGCGAATCACACCTACTGCCCGGCGCCCTCATGCGCAACGAATCGCTGCAATACCGCTGCGAATGGGTCCACCTCCGCGTCGAGGCCCCGGACACCGTCGGCACCGCAGGCTCCGCGCCCGGCGACGTGCTCAGCGTCCCCATCTCCCACGGCGAGGGCCGCTACTACGCCGACGACGCCACCCTCGATCAACTCGAAGCTGCCGGACGCATCGCTTTCCGATACTGCACCGCCGAGGGCGACGTGACCCCGGAAGCCAACCCGAACGGCAGCGTCCGCAACATCGCCGGCATCGTCAACGAGCGCGGAAACGTCCTCGGCATGATGCCGCACCCGGAACGGGCCTGCGAGACGCTGCTGGGCGGCGAGGACGGTCTCGCCGTCTGGCGGTCAGTGGTGGAGTGGTCACGGGTGCGCGTTTAGCGGGGGATGGCTACTCGACTAACGTATCCGCTCTTGAGGGAGGTACTGCCTCAACTCGTCTTGGAGATCGCAGAGTTGTTGCCAGAGATCGGACGAGCGGATCTGGTACCGCTATTGGAGGAGCTTCGCCTGCGAGGCACCTGCAACTGCGGAGATCACTTCTGCGGAAGCATTTACACTCGACGCGACCGCCCCGCTGATGCCGAGATACTGGAGCCGAAAGACGGGATGATGAATCTTGATATCGACTCCAAGGGACGGATCTGCGGGATCGAGATTCTCTACCGCGACGACTACCGAGCAATTCTTCAGGAGTGGCTAGCTCAACATGGCCACCAGAAGAGGTAGCGCTCCGGGCGCTCGTCAACAAAAACACCCTGTTTTCCCGTTAACAACCTTCTCCGCGCGTGCTATGAACGGCGAAGGAGCCTGCGTTCCCGCTGACAACGGATGAGGAATTGCCGTTCAGCACGACCTGAGAAAGGGGCCACTAATGGCTATGGACACGATGCAGACACCCGCGCCGGGATCTGGCTATCCGATCCGGTTTGATGTGCAGTACCCGGAGTCGTCGTCACGACTGCTCAACGGGCTGCTGTTCATCAAGTTCCTCCTGGCGATTCCCCACTTGTTGATCATCTACGCCTTGAGCGCCGTCCTCCAGGTGATCGCATTCATCGCGTTCTTCGCGATCCTGATCACGAAGAAGTATCCGCGCGGGCTCTTCGACTTTGCGGTGGGGATCCTCCGCTGGCAGGCGAACGCTGGCGCCTACATCGGAATGCTGCGGGACGAATACCCGCCGTTCGGTTGGGAGCCCGGGAACTACCCGCTCACGTTTGAGGTTGACTACCCGGAGAACCTGGGCCGGTTCGCCCCCCTGTACAAATGGATACTGGCTATCCCGAACCTGATCGTGTTCTTCGTAGTGGCTCTTGTCGCGGTTGTGATGTGGTTCATCGCATGGCTCGCGATCATCTTCACCGGCAAGTTCCCGCGTGGCATGTTCGACTTCATCGTCGGGACGATGCGCTGGCAAAACCGGCTCTACGGATACGCGTTCTACATGTTCACGGACGAGTACCCGCCCTTCAGCATGAAGTAGCCTTCGGCAGTAGCGCGAGCTGACGTTCCGGCCTCGGTCGCAAGACCGGGGCCGGACTGCGTTTCGGTCAGGAAAGCGGCGGGAAGTACTCGGCGTCGTACAGCCGATCGCCGTCGAAGGTCAGCGACCATACGCTGCCCTTGCGTGCGGGGAGCGGCTCCGGAAGGTCGCTGCCGTCTTCAAGTGCGAGCCGCCGGAGCAAGTCCGGGATCACGCCTCCCTGGCTGCAAAGCACCGTGGCTGACCCGGGAGTTCCGAGGCGCCGTACGAACGTCAGGGCCTTCTTCTCCTTATCGTAGTACGCATCCTCGGAAATCAGCGGCGTCTCCTGGACGGCCAGACCGACGGAGGCCGCGAGCGGTTCGACAGTCTGTATACACCGCACCGGCGGCGCCGAGAACACCTCCCGCACGTCCCAGCGGGTGAGCAGCCAGATCAGCGCGTCGGCCTGGCGGCGGCCGCTGGAGTCAAGTGGGCGTTCGGAATCTGGGCCGCTGTAGCCGCTGCGGCTGCCCGCGGAGGCGTGGCGGACGAGGAGCACGGTGCGTGTCGTCGCCGGTCCCTCGGTAAAGCGGGTGAGCAGCTCCCGGTCACGGGGGAGCGTGAGCAGTTCCATCGCCTGGGTTGTGGGCACCCAGCGCAGCTCGTCCACCTCCCGGCCCGGGATGAAGACGCCGCCTTCCGCCCGCATCGACCAGTAGCGCACAACCTTGGGACGGCCTTCCTTCTCGTACTGCACGTGGCCAAGCGGACGGATGATCGTAGCGCGGTAACCCGTCTCCTCGTTCACTTCGCGCACTGCCCCTTCGATCGCGATCTCGCCGGGGTTCAGCTTGCCTTTGGGGATGCTCCAGTCGTCATAGCGGGGGCGGTGGATGACGGCG
>JANLRX010000437.1:0-2866 GCA_031362025.1 Chloroflexota bacterium | reverse complement strand
TTGTTCGAGGCGTTTGCGCGTCGTGTCGTTGTCAGCACAATATTCGACATCCTTGTGAAGTTGATTGTTCTTCAGGTGCAGTTTCAGGGGCGCGCTTTTTACTTTTGCGCCCAAGGGTGCGCCGCGGAATTCCGGGCCAGGCCGGAAGCTTTTATCGGTATAGCCGTGCCGGCTGACGCCGGAAAGGAGACTAACTAGCATGCAACCAGACAAGAAAAAGGATGTCCTCAAGCGTCTGGCCTTCATCGAAGGGCACCTGCAGGGCGTGAAACGGATGGTCGAGGGTGACCAGTACTGCGTCGATATCCTCAAGCAGACGTTCGCCGTGCGCCGCGCCATCGAGAAGATGGAGGCGCTGATGCTGGACAATCACCTCCACACTTGCGTCCTCGAAGGGCTGAAGGACGGTCGCGAGGAGCAGATGATCGGCGAGCTAGTGGAGCTCTACGAACTAGCCAACAAGTAGGAGCAAGACATGCCGAAGAAGAAACAAGCTGAACTGTTCATGCCGCAAACGGCGGGGAAACTGATCCATTGGGCTGGCCTGTACCACCTGCTCTTTGCGCGCAAGCCGACGAAGGTGCACCAGCGGGCGGTAACGACCGCAGCGCCGCAACCCGGAGAGAGGGTTCTCGATGTCGGCTGTGGCCCTGGCACGATCGCTATCGTCCTCGCGCAGAAAGTCTCGCCGGGCGGTGAAGTCGTTGGAATCGACGCCTCGCCAGAGATGATCGACGTGGCTCAGCGCAAGGCTAAGCGAGAACGATCGGAGGCGCGTTTCGAGACGGCGGCGATCGAGTCGCTGCCGTTCGCAGACGCGTCGTTTGACCTGGCGATGAGCACGTTCATGCTGCACCACTTGCCGGATGACGCCCAGGATAAAGGCCTCGCCGAGGTAAGGCGCGTCCTTAAGCCCGGGGGGCGGGTCGTGATCGCCGACTTCTCTTCAGACAGCGGATCGTTCGTTGGGCATGTGTTGTCGCTCTTTGGACACGGGCACGGCCACAGCGCGTTCCCTTCCCTTGAGGCAAAGCTGCGATCGGTTGGATTCGGGAATGTGGAGCAGCATCCGACGAAACGCAAGGGAACGATGATCGTAGAGGCAAGCTAATGGCAACCCAACACAAGGACCAGAAGATGCAGGAAGTGACGATCCCGGTGACGATGAATACGCTGCGGATGCGGGGATTCGTGCCGGGGATTAAGCGCGGGCCTGGCGCACCACCACGGCCGGCGGCGCATCACGTGCCCGAACACGCGTCTGCCTGAGCGCCACTGTTCCCCAGAAATCGGATAGATTGCAGGTGACGCACGCCCCACGCTAGTCCCAGGAGGTGACCCAATGTCCGTAGTTCCGCCCGATGTTGTTAAGAACGCCAACGCCAAGTCCGCCCGCCTGCGAGAGTTGCTGCGCGCGCCGGAGATCGTGATCATGCCCGGGGCGTTCAACGTGCTGAGCGCGCTGTTGTACCAGCACCTCGGCTTTCCGGCGATCCAGGGGAGCAGCGCCGGCTTCGCGAACGCCATGGGATACGCCGACCTGGGCATCCCCCGCGAAGCGACTGTAACGGCGACCCGGCTGTGCGCAGCGGCGGTGAGCATACCGGTGAACGCGGACGGTGAGGACGGTTACGGCGGCCTGGACGAGGTGCGCGAGACGGTGCAGGCGTTCGTGGCGGCGGGGGCGGCCGGGATGAACATGGAGGACGGCGACCGCAACGCTCGCGGTGGGCTCGTGCCGATCGACTTTCAGCTCGAGAAGATTACGGCGTTTATGGCGGCGCGCAAGGAGCTGGGCAGCGAGTTCCTGCTGAACGCCCGCGTCGACTCCTTCATTGCGATGCGGGATGACACGAAGGCGGCGCTGGCGGAGGGCGTGAAGCGCGGTCAGGTGTATGCGGCAGCGGGCGGCGATTCGGTGTTCTTCTTCGGGGTCTCGCAGCCGGACGATATCCGGACGCTGGTGAAGGAAGTGCCGGCGCCGGTCAGCGTGCTGGCCGGGCCGGGCGTGCCCTCAGCGCGGGAGCTGGAGGAGCTTGGCGTGGCGCGGGTGAGTTACGGAAGTATGTTCTTGCGCGTGGCCGTCGCCGCGGTGAAGCGAGCGGCGCTGGAGGTGCTGGAGGAGAAGACGCACGAATCGATGTCCGACGGGATCAGCGGGCCGGAGATGAAGGCGATCCTGGAAGGTCGCGTGAGTTAACCCTCCAACATTTGTCATCCTGGCCGCAGTCAGGACCTGGCGGGGCGTGGGTCCTGGGCGCTCCGTCTGGGATGTGATTCGGGTTGTCGTGCACTTCGGGGCGTTGTCTCCCCGCCGGATTCTGTTGCGCCAGAATGACAGGGGGAGTTCGTGACGCTCAGTAGTGGTCAGGGCAGAACGGCGCGCGGGTGACAGCGAAGAGCTGCATCAGCTCGTCGACCACCTCGGGGCGGGTGACTCGGAGGAAGCCACCGAGCGAGGCCGCGTCTGCCCGGAGGTAGCCGGTGAAGAGGGACGCGAGGGTGTTCACGCTCAGCTCGGCGTCGGGTGTGGCGTCGGTGCGTTCGGCGCGCATCTGACCTTCGGCGGCCTCGATGCGCCAGGTACCGTCGTTCACGGGTAGCGTCTTGTCGGTGACGCGTAACGTTGCGGCGGCCGCGCGGGTGCCCACGTAAGGCCGCTGGGCGAGCCCGTTCTCGACGTCGACGAGCCGGATCATCGCGCCCCAGCCGATTCGCGCGTCGACGGCCCCCGGCGGCTCGCAAAGCTGCTGGAACGGGTCGTCGGGGTGCAACTCGGCGATGATCTCGTAAGCCAGATCGTGGGTCAGGAGGTGCCCCCAGATGCCGAGGTAGGCGTCAGGGGTAAGCGCCTCGTAGTGGTGGA
>JANLRX010000373.1:0-16623 GCA_031362025.1 Chloroflexota bacterium | reverse complement strand
ACTACGCCAGGCCGGTCAGCACTACTCCTTAAAATAGGTAGTGCGCCAGTCCCATGGTACTACCTACACCGGCACCCCTTCCAGGGCGCTTCGCATCGTTTTGGCGGCGGCGCGGGCCTGATCTAAGGGAATGCCGGCCTGGTCGCAGAACTCGGCGAGGTCGAAGTGGATGGTCTCGCGGAGGATTTGGCCGTCGAGGATGTCGTAGATGGCGAGGAACGGCATGTCTACGTGGCCGCCGGTGGCTGGGACGCCGAGGAACGAGCCGCTGACGGTGCCGTGGATGCGGCCGCGGTGGACGATGCTGCTCTTGCCGGCGGTCTCTTCTTCGATCGTGGCTTCGAGGTCGGGGATCGAGGCGTAGGAGGCGGCGTATTGGGCGGCGACGCCAGCTCGGCTGACGAATCGCACGCCGAGCGACGCCTGGTAGTACTCGCCGTCGGGGTGGTAGTAGGACGCCGCTTCGGTGGCGTCGTGGCGGGCTTCGGCGTCGAGGTGCTTCTGGATGAGGGCCTTGTTGGCTTCGGACATCGGGTCTCCTTCTATTGGTCGAGGCGAAAGTGGATATCGGTCTGCCGTGAGACGTCCCAGCAAGACGTCTCTACGGCAGGTGTGTGGCCGGGGTTAAGCGCCGGTGGTCTGCCGCCATTCGCGGATCTGGTTGGCGTGGTCCGTGTCGTGCTCGATGATGACGGAGGTGAGGCGAGCGACGAGCGGGCCGGTGACGAGGGCGTCGGGCGCCGACTTGAGGACCTCGATGAGGCGGTTGTGGCGGTCGCTGAGCTCGTACTGCACCTGAGGAAGTGTGAATCCGAGGCGGCCGCGCATGAGGGAGGCGTTCCAGTCGTCGATCTCTTCGTCCTTGAACGAGAGGAGGGCGGGGATGTGGCCGCGGGAGGCGCGCTCGAGGTCGGTGGCGCCGATCTCATCCCAGGAGGAGACGTGGGCGATGAGGTCTTTCACGGACCACTGGTCGAACGCGGTCTTCGCGAGGTCGGCGTCCGAGAGGCCGTCGATCGCCTCGAGGAACGTCTTGCGAGAGGCTTCAAGGTTGGCGAGGACCTGGGCGCGGGAAGTGGATTCGGCGGTGGTCACGGTGGCTCTCCTTCTGAACTTACGTACCGATGCCACGCAAGATACGTGTTGACGGTATGTATGTCAAGCCCTATCGTCACAACCATGCCAAGAACGCAGGCCGAACGCCGGGAAGTGACCCAATCCGCGCTCCTCGCCGCCGCCCGAAAGCTGTTCGGGGAGCGCGGTTTCGCGGGCGTGCCGATCGAGGAGATCGCGTCCGAGGCGGGGGTGACGCGCGGTGCACTGTACCACCACTTCAAGAGCAAGGAAGCGCTCTTCGCGATGGTCTTCGAGCGGGTGGAGCAGGAACTGATCATGCACGCGGCTGGCGTGGCGGGGCAGGAGCCGGACCCCTGGTCGCAGTTGCGCAACGGGTGCCGGGCGTTCCTCGAGGCAGTGAGCGAGCCGCCGATGGCGCGGATCGTGCTGCAGGATGCGCCGGCGGTGTTGGGCTGGCAGAAGTGGCGCGAGGTGGACTTGAAGTACAGCCTGGCGCTGGTGACGAACGCGCTGAAGATGGCGATGGACGCGGGGCAGATGAGGGTGCGGACACCGGAGCCGGCGGCGCACCTGTTGCTCGGGGCGCTGAATGAGGCGGCGATGATGATCGGGTCGGGGGAGCGGTCGGAGGAGGAGCGGGAAGAGGTGTTGGCGCAGTTCGATTCGCTGCTTGAGGGAATGCGGTAGCTAGTCCGGCCTGAGGACGGCGACGACGATCGCCTGGCGGTTGGGGCCGGTGTGGGTGGCGCTGGCGGTCTCGGTGCCCGCGGCGGCGGGGGATTTGTCGGCGGTGGAGAAGGTGGTGGTTGCGCCGATGGCCTGGTCGGTGCGTTCGACGAAGCTGTTGTTCCATGTGTAGGAGCCGGTGTTACCGGTGGTCACGGTAGAAACGACCATCTGGCGGAGGGCCACGGTGACGGCGGCGGTGATCGGGTTCGGCGTTGCGGCGTTGGCGACTGCGGTGTTCGACGTCACTACTGGACTGGTCTGGTAGACGTTGCGGTAGACGGCGGCAGAGTAGGCGGGTGAGGTGGGCGCGGTGCCGCCCCAGGTGACGACGAACGTGCTGTTGCTGGCGGCGGTCAGGCCGGCTTCGTTGAGGTACCAGAGTTCGGTGCGGCTGTAGCAAGCGGCGGTTAGGGCAGCGGCGCCGGTGATCCTGGTGAGGGTGCGCGTGCCGAAGGTGACGGTGGTGACGCCGACGTCTGTACAGTTTTCGTATCCGACGGAGAACATGAGCAGGCGATTCCCGCCGAGCCCTGCAGCCACGGTGTGAGTGAGGCCCGTTGTCCAGGCGTCGGCCAGTTCGACGGGATTCATGTTAATCGCTGCGGAAACCATCGCCTGGCGGAGCGTGTTGCTATGCGTGCCGCTCGGCGTCTGCGTCCCTGACGACGTAATGAGCTTGTCTGCCGTCGAACCTGTGGAGCCCGTGCCCTGCTGGTCGGTGTCCTCCACGAAGGAGTTGTTCCACGAATACGAGCCGGTGTTCCCGTTGACGACTGCCGAGACGACCATCTGCCCGGAGTTCGCCGCGAGGGTCGTGGTGATGGGGTTCGGACTGGTGGTGTTGGTGAAGTTTGTGTTGCTGGCGGAGATCGGCGTGGTCTGAAAAACGCCGGCGTAGCTTCCGGCGGCGTACATGCGGTCGGTGGGGGCCGTGCCACCCCAGGTGACGACAAACGTCGTGCCGCTGGCCAGGCGAATGTCCGCTTCTTTCAAGTACCAGAGCTCGGTGCGCTCAAAGCAGCTTGTCGAGGTGGCGCCCCCGGCGATGCGCGTCATCGTGCGGCCTCCCCAAGTGATGGTGGTGATGCCGACGTCGGCGGTGCAGTCCTCGTACATCGGGGCGAAGACGAGGAGGCGGTCGTTGCCGGTGGGCACGGTATGGGTGAGGCCGGTCGTCCAGGTGCTGAGGGTTGTGACGTTATCAGGCCAGGTGCTGGCGGTGGAGAACGTGTTGGTGGGAACCGTTCGGTTGCGGTTGTAGAGGGCGGACGCCGCGGGCGAGCCGATGAGAAAGGCGCCGCCGAGCGCCAGGAGCGTGACGAAGAGGAGGAGCCGCTGTCGCATTTCTACGCCGCCGCGGGCTTCGACCGCTTATCGCCCCGCCAGATCGACACAAGGATTGCGCCGGTGGCGAGTGTGAAGGGGAGGGCGATGGCGAGGAGCCAGCCGATCGGCGTCTGGATGACGCTGAGCCAGTAGCCGACGCGGGGGAGGTGATTGCGGTAGACGAGCGCGTCTCCGGTCATTACGAACGGCAGCGGGTCGGCGGCCGCGTTGCCGTCACCCTTGGTCTCGACCGTGACCACGCCGTCAGTCTCATCGAGGCTGATGATGCGGTGAAGTTTCGGCGGCATCTTCTCGCCCTCGACTTCTTCTTCGACGAGGATGACGTCGCCGACCTTGATGTCTGCGGGGGTGCGCCACTGGGCGAGGACAACGCTGCCGATGGGCACGGTGTCGCCCATGCTGCTGCCGTGGATTGTCATGATCCGATAGCCAGAGTGATGGAGGCTGCGGCCGCCGGTTGTGATGGCGATGAAGATGAGGAAGGCGAGGCAGATCGCGGCGATATTTCCGGCCTGGCGACGAAGCGTGGACGGCGGCTTCGGGAGGTAGTTGTCGGAGCGGCCGGCCTGGGTCGCAGACGCGGACCCGGGCGAGGCTACTAGCCCCGCCCGGGAAAGTTCCGTTTCCGGATGACCGGTTTGTGCGCTTCTAAACACGTCGTCTCGTGATCTTGCTCCGGTCCTTAGTTGTTCGCCGTCTGTTCGGCAACGAATGCGAAGGTGGCGGTGGAACTGAGGCCCTGGAACGTGTTGCCCGTGCCGATGGGTAGGGTGACGTTGAAGCACAGGGTCTCGTTCGCGGCGCTGTTTAGAACGCGATCGCCCGCCTGCGCGCCCTGAGCCGGGTTACCGACGGCGTTGACGGCAGTGGTATTGCCCAGGTCACCCGTGGCGTAGATGACGGTACCGCTGCCTGCAAAACCGGCGCTCGTGCAGGTGGTGACACCGCTCTTGATGGTGAGGTCGAGTTGCGCGGCCAGCACATTCTCGGTCGTGGTGCTGGTGATCGCGTAGCGGAACTGGCTCGTGCCGGCGTTCGTCACAACAATCGGCGCTGTCACCTGATCGCCGGGCAGCATGTTGCTGAACGTAACGAGCGCGCTGACCGGGGAGGTCGAGATGTCGATCGTGCCGGTGGTGAAGGCGTTTGCAGGCACGGACTGGGTGTCCGTAAACAGTGCCATCGCGGTGATGGTGAGGGCGCCGATGAGAGCTGCCAATACACCGGTTGAAATGAGGATCTTGGTGACCATGTTTACTCCAATGTTCGGGGTTACTTGTTATGCGCTCAGTTGGTCAGACGAGAGCGTGAAGCAGTTGTTTCGATATGGTTCACATAACAGTGGTGAATAGACGGTTAATGGTAGTTGAGCGGGAACAGGCGCTGGTTTGCCCGTGTCAGGCACAATCCGCTACCATGGCTAGACCATGCCAGCACCACTTAACGTAGCAGTCGTCGGAGCCACCGGCCTTGTGGGCCAGGAGTTCCTGAAGATCGCGTTGCAGCGGCGGTTCCCGATCAAGGGGCTGAAACTGCTTGCCAGTCACCGCTCGGCCGGGAAGAAGATCACGTTCGGCGAGTTTGGGGAGATCGAGGTGGAGGAGACGACGCCGCAGTCGTTCCGGGGCGTGGACCTGGCGTTCTTTTCGGCGACGACGGAGATCTCGAAGAGCATCATCCCCTACGCCGTGAAGGCGGGCGCGATCTGCATCGACGACTCGAGCGCGTGGCGGATGGAGCCGGACGTGCCGCTGGTGGTGCCGGAGGTGAACGCGGACGACCTGAAGGGGCACAAGGGCATCATCTCGATCCCGAACTGCCCGACGACGCCGCTCTGCCAGGTGCTCTGGCCCGTGCACAAGATCAACCCGATCACGCGGCTAATCGTGGACACGTACCAGTCGGTGTCTGGCACGGGGACGGCGGCCGTGGAAGAGCTGACGGAGCAAACGCGGCAGGTGCTGGCCGGCGAGCACACGCGGCCACACGTGTACCCGCACCAGATCGCGTTCAACCTCCTGCCGCAGGTGGACGTGTTCCTGGGCAGCGGCTATACGAAAGAAGAATGGAAGATGATCAACGAGACGCGGAAGATCATGCACGAGCCGGAGTTGGCGATGTCCGCCACGTGCGTGCGCGTTCCTGTGTACACGGGCCACTCCGAGGCGATCCACGTCGAGCTGACTAAGCCGATGGCGGTGGAGGACTTCTTCGCGATCGTGAAGGCGGCCCCGAACGTGCTCGTGCAGGACGAGCCGTCGATGAACCTGTACCCGACGCCGTGGGCCTGCGCGGGCAAGGACGAGACGTACGTCGGCCGGATCCGCCAGGACGCGTCGAGCCCGAACGGGATTGCGTTTTGGCTGGTCAGCGATAACCTGCGCAAGGGCGCGGCTCTCAACGCGATCCAGATCGCGGAAGAGCTGATCGCCCGGCAACTGGTCTGACGGTAGTAGCAAGTAGCAAGTAGCAAGTGGCAAGAGGGCCACCTCCCAGGTCTAGTTCCGGATGTCATGAGATTTCGCGAAGCGACGCAGGGTGATTGGGAGGCCGTCGCTGCGCTCCACGCGTTGAGCTGGCAGAAGGCATATCGTGGCGCGCTGAGCGATGAGTTCCTGGACGGGCCGGTGGTGGAGAGCCGGCGGGAGAGGTGGGAGCCTCGGTTGTCCGATCCGCCTGCGAACCAGTTTGTCGTACTGGCGGAAGACGATGATGGCACGCTGATCGGGTTCGCGGCGGCGTACGGCGAGGACCACGCTGAGTGGGGCGCGCTTCTCGACAACCTGCACGTGCACCCGGGCCTCCACCGCCAGGGAGTCGGCAAGGAATTGGTGCGGCGCGTCGCGGCCTGGTGCAGGGAGAAGTACCCCGAATCCGGTATGTATCTGAGTGTGCTGGAGCAGAACGACCGTGCCCAGCGCTTCTACGAGCGAATCGGGGGCGTCGACAGCGGTGGCGACACCTGGATCCCGCCGGATGGAGGGAGCGCGAAGGTGCGCTACTACGTCTGGACGATCGACCAGTTGGAGGCGATGGCGGCGGGCGCACGGAAATAGGTCGAAATACGCCCGCTTGGCTGCTTCAACTCATCTTTGCGAGGAAACTCGTCAGTTCAGCCATCTGATTCTCGACGGATGTTCTGGCCTTGTCCAATCGCTTCATGAGATAGGCGCCACCGACTAGCCAGCCTAGAAGAAAGATTAGAATGGACGGGAGCGAACCTCCGCTCCACTGTTCCTCGGCCAAGTCAAAGGTACCGATAGCGGCAATGGTCCCCATTAATCCAACGACGAGGTAAATCGCCAAGACTGTCCACTCGGTGAAGCCAATCCGGTTCAGGTTCGAACGAATCGAATCTCTGATTGGGTCCGTTGCAGAGGTGACCAGCTGTTTGTCGCGCGTGTCAATTGTCAAAATGTACTGACAGGAAGGACACACTACCTTAAGCATATCGAGAATATGCATCATGCCGGTCATCTTGGAGCCGCAGTTGGGGCATTTCATGTGCTCAGATCATGCGTCCTAGGCACTCTGTATACAGGCTCTCGTGGCAGGGGGCAACTTAGGAGCAACGTACAATTGGGCTCGTGAAAGTATCTGACGTTGGCGAGTTTGCGCTGATCGAGCGGTTGACCGGTCTCCTTCGGGACACGATGCCGAAGGACGTGATCGTCGGCGCGGGCGATGACGCGGCGGTGTACCGGTTCGGCAACGAGTTCCTGGTCGCGACGACGGACACGATGGTCGAGGGCGTGCACTTCCTGCCGGGCGCGGACGCTCACGCGCTGGGGTGGAAGGCGTTGGCCGTGAACCTCAGCGACATCGCGGCGATGGGCGGGTGGCCGTCGTTCTCGCTGGTTACTCTGGCGCTGCCGCCGGACGCTGACCTCGACTACATCGAGACGATGTACGAAGGGCTGCGCGACATGGCGACGATCAGCGCTGCGCCGATCATCGGCGGCGACACCGTGCGGGCGCCGCAACTCTCGATCACGGTAACCGTGGTCGGGCAGGCGGTGCAGGACGCCGGTAAGCCGTTGCTGCTGCGCCGCGACGCCGCGAAGCCCGGTGACGTGATTGCGGTGACCGGCACGCTCGGGGAGTCGGCGGCCGGGTTCCGGCAGTTGCGCGATGGAGAGATCGACGGCGAGTTCGTGGTCGCGCACCAGCGTCCGCAACCACGGCTCGCGGAGGGGGCGCTGGCGATCTCGGCCGGCGTGCGCTGCGGGATCGACGTCTCGGATGGGCTGCTGGCGGACATCGGGCACATCTGCGAGCGCTCTGGCGTTGGCGCGGGGATCAAGGCGGACGCTGTGCCGCTGAGTCCTGCGCTGCGGAAGGCGTACCCTGACGCGCTGCACCTGGCCTGCACGGGCGGCGAGGACTACGAGCTGGTGCTCGTCGGGCCGAAGAAGGTGCTGGAGACGATCCGGGAGGACGCGCACCTGACGTTCATCGGGGAGATCGTGGAGCACCGGGACCACCGCGCGAAGCTCTTCGCCGCCAATGGCCGGGAGATCGTTTTCGAGAAGCCGGGCTGGGACGCCTTCAAGTCGTGAGCGAGGTGGTGCTGGAGTCGCGCGCAGTGGAGGACACGCGGCGGTTCGGCGAGGTGGTGGGCCGCGCGGCGGAGGCCGGGGACGTTGTACTGCTCTCCGGCGAACTTGGCGTCGGGAAGACGGTGTTCGTGCAGGGGATCGCGCGAGGGTTGGGGTACGAGGGTAACGTTTCGTCGAAGTCGTTCGTGATCATGGGTGAATACGCCGGGCGCGTGAAGTTGTACCACGCCGATCTTTACCGCCTGGACGACCCGATGCAGGTGGAGGAGCTGGGGCTCTCCGATATCACGGAAGACGGCGTGCTCGTGATCGAGTGGCCGGAGCGTGGCCAATGGGCGCTGCCAGACGAAGCGCTGACAGTGCGGTTCGAAGTGCGCGATGACGAGTCGCGGCGGCTGACGGCGACGGCGAACGGCGGGAGGGCGGAAGTGTTGCTCGAAGCGCTCGCTGAGAACCAAGAACCTAGAACCGAGAACCAGGCGCGATGAAGGGACCCCAACTCTCGATTGATACAGCGTCGGATCTGGCGTCGATTGCGCTTTCGCGGGACGGTGAGGTGTTTGCGGAGCGATCGTGGCAGTGCCGGCGGAACCACACGGTGGAGTTGATGGCGGGCATCGATGCGATGTTGACTGAAGCGGGCGTCCCGAAGGACGAGCTGACCGCGGTGTTCGCTAGCATCGGGCCGGGGATGTATACGGGGCTGCGGGTTGGGATCAGCATTGGGCAGGGAATGGCGAGAGGACTGGGATTGCCGCTCGTTGGTGTCGGGCGGCTGGAGTTGGACGCGTGGCCGCACCGAGAGTTTGGCGGCGAGGTGATCGCGGTGCACCGGGCGGGGCGCGGTGAGCTGGCGTGGGCGTCGTACCGGGCGGGCCGTGAGGTAAGCGCGCCGTCGTTGGCGAAACCGGACGAGCTGGCGGGGCACATCAACGGCTCCACGCTCGTTGTGGGTGAGGTGGATGAGGCTTTGGCGGCGCTGCTCCGGGCGAGTGCGCCGGTCGAGATCGTGACGGACGAAGTGCCGCGAGCGCGGGCGCTCGCGGTGCTGGGGAACGAGCGGTTGCTCGCGGGCGGAGAGCACGAGCCGGCGCTGGTGCGGCCGGTGTACTTGCGGTCGCCGGTGATCGGGCCGCTAGAGAGTAGCCAGTAGCCAGTAACCAGTAGCAAGATTAGCTACGATATGCCAAAGAAGAAGGCGCAGCTATCGCACATCGACGAATCGGGGCGACCGCGGATGGTGGACGTTTCGGCGAAGGACGACACGGCGCGCGAGGCGACGGCGGTTGGCAGCGTCTACATGAGCGCGGAGACGCTGCGTCTCGCCATATCGGGCGAGGGCAAGAAGGGCGATGTGCTGACGACGGCGCGGCTGGCGGGGATCATGGCGGCGAAACGCACGAGTGAGTTGATCCCGCTGTGTCATCCGTTGGCGTTGACGGGGATCGACGTGGACCTGGTGGGGGATGAGGCTCGGGGGGCGATCGAAATTACGGCAACGGTGCGGACGACAGGGAAGACGGGAGTGGAGATGGAGGCGCTGACGGCGGTGACGGTCGCGGCGTTGACGGTGTACGACATGTTGAAGGCTGTGCAGCGGGATATGCGGATTGGGGATGTGCGGATGGTGAGGAAGACGGGCGGGAAGTCGGGGGACTACAAGGCCGAGTAGGCGTCCGTTTGGCCGAGGCACCACTTCGACAGGCTCAGTCGTGCGGGCGAGCTTCGCTCGCGGCCCTTCGACAGGCTCAGGATGAGGGGCGCTGGCGAGGCTAAAGTATCGCAGCTACTTCACGATCGGAGCGTTGGTGCACTGCGCGGCGTGGGGCGTGGCATGCTACGCCCCTACGCCTTTGGGCGGTGTTTGGCGCGGGGGAGGTTCTTGAGGATGTGCACTTCGTCGGGGGTTAGTTCGCGGAGCTGGCCGGCCTGGAGGCCTTTGACGGAGACGCCGGCGAAGGACTCGCGCAGGAGGTCGATGACGGGGTGGCCGATCGATTGCAGCATCCGGCGGACGAGGCGGTTGCGGCCCTCGGTGACGACGATCTCGACCCAGGCGCCGCCCTTGTGCTGGTCGCCGACGTGGATCTTCGCGGGCGCGGTGATGCCGTCGTGCAGCTTGACGCCGGTCTCGACCTTGCGGATATCGGCGACGTCCGGCGTTCCGTCGACGCGGGCGATGTACCGCTTCGGCACTTCGCTTGAGGGGTGCGTGAGCTTGTGCGCGAGTTCGCCGTCGTTCGTCAGGAGGAGTGCGCCCTCGGTGTCGTAGTCGAGCCGGCCGACGGTCTCGACGCGCACGGGCAAGTGCTTCACGAGGTCGATGACGCTGGGCCGGCCCTGGGGATCGCTGCGGGTGGTGATGTAGCCCTTCGGTTTGTAGAGCAGGAAGTACGACTTCGGCGGCTCGCCGGGCAGCGGTTTGCCGTCGAGCTCGATGGCGTCGGTCGCCGGGTCGACGAGGGTGACGAGCGGGGCGACGGCGCCGTTCACCCGCACGCGGCCGGCGGCGATGATCTCCTCCGCCTTCCGGCGGGAAGCGATGCCGCGCTGGGCGAGGAGCTTGGCGAGACGGATGCGTTTGTCGTCAGTCATGGGTGTTGTTCGAGGCGTAGGGGCGAGGCATGCCTCGCCCCTACGCCTCGTGTCCCTCCATCAGTAGCTCGGTGACGGTTGTGATCGCGTTGGTGGCGTAGACGACGTATTCGAGGGGGTGCATCTCCAGTGGCTTGCGTTCTTCGGTGCGCATGGCGACGGGGTCGGAGATGTCCATCTCGAACGTCGGGAGTTCGTTGCCCATCTTCAATTCGTAGAACTGACCGTCTTCGCCGAGGACGATGCAGCCGCGCTCGGACGAATCGAAGCCGGGGGCCTCGATCTCGATGCCGTAGGAGAAGAAGGCACCCGGGAACGGCGGGAACGGGTCGAGCTTGGACACGGCCTCTTGGAGGATCGTGCGGAGGCGGTCTGCGGCGCGTTCGAGGACGGCGTCGGCGTCGTATTTGAACTCGAGCGGGTCTTCATGGCGGGCGTTCATAAGAGTTTCCTAAGGAGGGGGCGTATTAGGTGCTAAAATATCGGTATGGCAGGGCCAAATTTGCAGATGCAGTCCACCCGGCAGCAGATACTAGAGTACCTGCAACGCCACGGCAGGGGAACCGTGAAGGAGCTGGGCGCGCTGCTCGGCCTCACTTCCACCGGCATCCGCCAGCACCTGACCGTGCTCGAGCGTGACGGCCTCGTCGCCGCGCACGAGGAGCGGGGGCGGGTGGGCCGGCCGACGCTGGTCTACTCGCTGACCGAGAAGGCGGACGGGCTCTTCCCGAAGACGTACGACCTGCTGGCCGAGGTGCTGCTGGAGGAGATTCGCTCCACCGATGGCAACGAGAAGCTGCACCAGATGCTGCAGAAGGTGGCGGGCCGCCTCGCCGCCCCGTACCGCGAGCGTGTCGAAGGCAAGCCGCTCGAAGACCGCGTGCAGGCGACCGCAGCGATCCTTGAGGAGCAGGGTTGCATGGCGGACTGGCAGGCGGCGGACGGCGGCGACTACCTGATCGACGAGTACACCTGCCCCTTCCCGAAGATCGCGGAGCGCGACCGGGCCGTCTGCGCGCTGCACGTGGAGTTCGTGCGCATCCTCACCGGTGCCGACGCCCGCCTCACACGCAGCCTGATGCGCGGTGAGAGGGCCTGCACCTACCGCATCCGGCCTGCCGTGGCGGACGCGGACGTCATCCCCCTGGCCAACTGACGCCCCGCTGTCCCTTTTTGACCACAGAGACACACAGAGAGACACGAGAATTTGGCCGGTTCTTTCTACCCGATCGCGCCGAATCTAAAATCTGTGTTCCTCAGTGTCCATCTGTGGTTAAACCGGCACTCGCTGGTAACCTGGACGCATGCTCTGGGTAGGACGGTCCCGAAGGAAGCTGACGTTATACCGCTGGTCAACTGACGCGCCTCCCCCCTTTTGACCACAGAGACACACAGAGACACACAGAGAGACACGAGAATTTGGCCGGTTCTTTCTACCTGATCGCGCCGAAACTAAATCTGTGTTCCTCAGTGTCCATCTGTGGTTAAACCGGCACTCGCTGGTAACCTAGACGCATGCTCTGGGTAGGACGGTTCGGGATCGCCAACGGCGAGGCGCAGCAGGATACGCCGTGGCTCGGCATCTACCAGGACCCGAAGCCGTCCGAAGAGTCGTCCGACATTTACGCGCTCGTCTACCCTGCGCTCCCCGGCAGCGAGGAGTTCTGCGGGGAGATGAAGGATGCGATCGGGGAGTCGTTCCACAAGCAGAAGGCGTCGCTCACGGGCGGGATGCTGCGCGCGCTCCAGGGCGCCCACGAGAACCTCCGCGACTGGAACCGCCGCAGCCTGAAGGACCACCGCGTCGCCGCCGGAGTGTCGTGCGTCGCGGCGCAGGGGAACCTCGCGCACCTCGCGCAGGTGGGGCCCGCCGCCGCCGTGTTTTACCACCGCGGCGAAGTGCGGATGCTCAGCCCGCGGCTGCCCGGCTCGATGGCGCCGCTGGGTCTCGAGGAGGAGTTCTGGCCGGAGTTCTGGCGCTTCGAGATGGAGGACGGCGACCGGCTCCTCCTTCTCTCGCCGGACCTCGCGGCGCTGCTCCCGGACGAAGAGCTGACCCGTGTCCTCGCGATGTCGGGTGAGGACGCGCTGCCGGCGTTGTACGAGCGGGCGTCGAGCCTCGATGACTGCGGGGCGCTGCTCGTCGCGGCGCTGCCGGACGATTCGATCGCCTGACTGCGATGCGACCGAAGTTTTTCACGTCGGGCCGGGGCTTTCGCTCGTGGCTTGAAACGAACCACAACAAGAAGCCGGAGCTGCAGGTTGGGTTCTACAAGCTGAGCAGCGGCAAGCCCAGCATCACCTACGAGGAAGCGGTGGACGAGGCGCTCTGCTTCGGCTGGATCGACGGGGTTCGGCACTCGCTCGGCGACGACAGCTATACGAACCGCTTTACGCCAAGGCGAGCGGGGAGCATCTGGAGCGCGAAGAACGTTAAGCGCGTCGGCGAATTGAAGAAGGCTGGGCTGATGACGCCGCCGGGCCTCGCCGCCTTCAAGCAACTGGACCCCGCGAAAGCCCAGGTCTACTCGTATGAGAACCGCAACCGCGGCCTCGATGACGAGATGGTGCGGACCTTCCGAAAGGAGAAGGAGGCCTGGGCGTTCTTCCAGACCCAGCCTCCGGGCTATCGCCGGGTGGCGGGGTTCTGGGTGGTGAGCGCGAAACAGGACGCGACGAAGGAGCGACGGTTGGCGCAGTTGATCGCCGAGTCCGCCGACGGGAAAAGGCTAGGCATGCTCACGAGCCCCGGGAAGACGCGCGAGCGCCGGTCGTGAAGCTGCTCGGGATCGAAACGTCCTGCGACGAGACGGCGATCGGGATCGTCGAGGACGGACGGCAACTGCTCTCGAACATCGTCGCCTCGCAGGTCGAGATGCACGCCAAGTACGGCGGCGTCGTCCCCGAACTGGCCTCCCGCCAGCACGTGCAGGCGATGATCCCGGTGCTGGACGAAGCGCTCTTGCAGGCGGGGCTCGGCCTCGGCGACCTCGACGGGATCGCGGCGACGTACGGGCCGGGACTGGCGGGCGCGCTCCTCGTCGGCTGGAACTTCGCGAAGGCGCTGGCCTACGCAACGGGGCTGCCGCTCGTGCCGGTGAACCACCTCGAAGGGCACATCTACGCCGCCTGGATCGGCCGCGAGGAGCCGGAAGCGTTCCCGGCGCTCGTCCTCATCGTCTCCGGCGGGCACTCGGACGTGGTTCTGATGGAAGACCACGGCCGCTACCGGCGTCTCGGTCAAACGGTGGACGACGCGGCGGGCGAGGCGTTCGATAAGGTGGCGCGGCTGCTCGGCCTGGGCTTCCCCGGCGGCCCGGCGATCGACCGGCTCTCGCAGACGGCTCCGAAGCCGACCGTAGCGCTGCCCCGGGCGAAGCTAGCCGGCGAGTACGACTTCAGCTTCAGCGGCCTGAAGACGCGGGTCCAGCAGATAATACGCGGGCCGGACGCGCCGGACACGGCCGAACTCGCCGCGGCCTTCCAGGCGTCAGTCGTGGAGTCACTCGTCACGAAGGCGCTCGCCGCGGCAAGCGACTACGAGGCGGAGGTGATCATCCTCTCCGGTGGCGTCGCCGCGAACACCGCCCTCCGCGCCACGCTTACGGAGCGCTCGCGCCTCCCCGTCCTGATCCCGCCCCCGGCCCTCTGCACCGACAACGGGGTGATGATCGCCGCTTGCGGCTACCACCGCCTTCTGGCGGGCGACCGAGCGGGATTAGCGCAGGATATAGATCCCGGATTGAAGATCGGCTGATGTAGAGACGACCCGCCGGGTCGTCTCTCATCAGCATCAGGACAGGGCCCGAGTGCAGCCGGGTTACGACAGATCAGGCGTTTCTGCGGAAGCGGTCGGTTGCGGTCACGACTTCGCCCCAGAGCGCCGGGCTGCCGGAGTGGCCGGCGTCGTCCACGATCACGAGTTCCGAACCCGGCCAGGCGCGGTGAAGCTCCCACGCGTTCTGGATCGGCGCCTCGAAGTCGAACCGGCCGTTGACCAGAACGCCGGGGATCGAGGCGAGGCAGCCGACGTTCCGGAGGAGCTCGTTGTCCTCAAGCCAGGCGTTGTGCCTCACGTAGTGCGTAACGATCCGGGCGAAGGCGAAGGCGTACGCGGGGTCGTCGAAGCGCTCGGCGATCCCGGCCTTCGGTGGCCAGTCGATCGTCGCTGACTCCCACCGGCACCACGCCTCGGTGGCGCGGCTGCGCACGTCCGCGTCGGCATCGGCAAGGAGCTGGGCGTAGCCTTCGACGATGTCGCCGTTGAGCAGGGCGGCGGGGAGCCCATCGTGCAGTCGCGCCCACTCGGCCGGGAAGAAGCGCGCGAGGCCGCCGCGGAAAGTCCAGTCGAACTCGCTGTGCCGTCCGGTGGTCACCCCAAAGAGCACCAACTCGCTCACGCGCTCAGGGTGCGTCTCGGCGTAGACTAGCGCGAGCGAGCAGCCCCACGAGCCGCCGAGGACGAGCCAGCGCTCGACGCCGAGGTGCTCGCGCAGGCGCTCAAGGTCGGCGACGAGGTTCGCCGTGTTGTTGCGGGACAGGTCCGTCGCGGGGTCGCTCGCGTGGGGTGTGCTCCGTCCGCAGTTGCGCTGGTCGAAGAGAATGATGCGGTAGGCGTCCGGGTCGAAGAGGCGGCGGAACCCCGGCGTGCAGCCGGAGCCCGGCCCGCCGTGTAGGACGACGGCTGGCTTGCCGCGCGGGTTCCCGCAGGCTTCCCAGTAGAGGTGGTTGCCGTCGCCAGTGTCCAGCATCCCGTGCTCGTGGGGTTCGAGGTTTGGGTAGACGCGCCTCACGACAGCGGACAGCGCCCGCAGCCGCCCTGCGAGCAGTACTGGCGCAGCAGGTAGAGCATCCCCTGCTGGCGGCGCGCCGATGGTTCGACCGCAGCGCGGACAGCCTGGTGGAGGTGGCGGACCGCGCCGTAACGGGCGGGCAGCGGCAGTTCGCTGTAGAGCGCTTCGTAACGGCGGGCGGCGGGATCACCGGTGAGGGCAGCAGCGAGCGGCAGGACGGCGTTCGCCGCGATCTCGATCGCGCGCGGACGGCCGATCAGTTTCGGGACGGCGAGCGCGTCGAGAATGTGGGCGACGGCATCGTCTTCGGCGAGCGGGACAAGCAGGGAAGCGGCGAGGCCCTCCCCGGCGAAGCGCGTGGCAAGCACGGCGGCCCCGGCGAGACGGCGCTCCGGGCGGTTGCCTGGGCGGATCCCGCCGCGGGTGGGGGCCGGAGCGATGGTGGCGAAAGCGGAGGCGAGCAGGCGCGCGGCCTCCCCGGCGCGCCGTTCCGGTGGTTGGGCGAGCAGTTCGCGGCGGAGCGCACCCCATGGCAAGTCACCCGCAAGCCCGCTCAGCGCCGTGCCCCCGTAGCCGAGCGCGTCGAGGAGGCCGCGCCAGAGCAACTCCTCCGCTGGTTCCCCGGCGCGCAGGTGCCTGGCGAAGGCGGCGGACTTCTGGCGGAAGCGCATCCCGCCGAGCCGTTCCAGCGTCTGGCCGACGGCGTCTGCGCCAACCCGCGGGACGGCGCCCCGGCAGGGCTCTCCGAACGGAGCGGGCAGGCGGCCGCTCCCCGGCAGGGGGACGGTGGCGATGGGTATCCGCCGGCCGTCTTCGAGCACGGTGTCTTCGCCCGTGTCGTCGCGGAACACGGTATGCAGGATGACGCCGTTGTAGGCCGGGTCGAGGTGGTGGCCGTGGCGGTAGAAGTCGCTGGCCCGGACGTGCAGCTCGACGTCTCCCTGGGCGAGGCCGGACGGGAGGACAGCGATCGCGTCGCGGAAGTCCGGCCCCGGGCCGAGCCCCGGCCGGCCGCGGTAGATCACGCGCACTGGCGACCCGTCACGGAGGATCAGGGAGCCGCGGGGGTAGCGTTGAGTTTCCCAGATGCCGTGGAGGACCGATTCGCGGGGGAGTTCCTGAGGCGTGGCCTCGTAGCGGGGCGGTGGTTCACGGACCGCGGTGTGAGTGGGCGTTCGCCGCGTAGGGGCGAGGCATGCCTCGCCCCTACACCGCGTCATCGGTCTTTCCGTATTCGAAGCCGGCGCGTTCGGCGACGATTGAGAGGAGGCGGGCGGAGGCGCCGCGGGGTTGGTACTGGCCGGTCTCCCATTCGCTGACGGTTTGTTGGCGGGTGCCGAGTTCGTCGGCGAGGGCGTTTTGGGAGAGGCCGAGGTGGGTGCGGAGGGCGCGGATGTGGGTGCTGTCCCAGCGGGTTTCGTAGCGCGGTTTCTTCTCGCTCACGGGGCCGATTCTACACGGTTCCGTGTATTCTGCCAATGACATATCGGGGGTCTGGGGGAGTTGTCCCCCAGCGGGAGCGC
>JANLRX010000362.1:0-1675 GCA_031362025.1 Chloroflexota bacterium | reverse complement strand
CGCCCGATCGGCTTTTGCGACTCGTTGTCCACGATTAGCAGCATTCCAGAGTCCGGGTTCCAGAGACCGTGTTGCTCGAATTCACGGCGCATCTCGGACAGGGTCTGGAAGGTACGGGCGTAAAAGTCACCGCGGTTCTCCAGGTCGATCTGGTAAGCATAGAGCTGGGACAAGTCTTCTTCTGTTACCGGGCGCAGGGTGACAGTAGTTCCCTTTAGCATGGCGATGGTTCAGTGCAAGCGCTGGCACGGGAAGAACAGGCCACGTGCTACGCCTCTCGTCTGGGTATGAGGACGGTGTGGTCGAGGTCGAGGACGACGTTGGGGTGGTAGGACTCGCGGCCGTCGTCGCCTTTGACGCGCAGGGGGATGTCTTCGTCGCGCGGGTCGGTGTTCTTTACGCCGACGAGGCGGAGGCGGAGGGCGCCGCAGTCCGGTCGGTCGAGGTCGATGCGTTCGAGGACTTCGGTCCAGGCGAAGAGGGTGTCGCCAGCCACGGTGGGGTTGGCGTGCGCGCCGGCGTTGTAGCCGAGAAGGCGGATCGCGTTCTCGAGGCCGTCGTAGGCGATGGAGTGGCAGAGCGAGATGATGTGCCCGCCGTAGATGATGCGCGCGCCGAGGCGGGACTTCTTCTGGAGCACGTCGTTGAAGTGAACGCGGGCGTTGTTCTGGTAGAGACGCGTGGCCATCTGGTGTTCGGCGTCCTCAACGGTCAGGCCCTGGGGGTGCATGATGCGCTCGCCGGGCTCGTAGTCCTCCCAGAGGGCGCGGCCGCCGGTGATGACGGGGTCGAAGGCGGCGAGGTTCAGTTCCGGCGGGACGTAGAGGTCTTCGGTGCGGACGTGTGAGGGCAGTTCGGGCGGCTCCTGGACGGGCACTTTGGCGTTGGGGTCGCGCTTGTTGACCATGGCCCACCGGTAGAACTGGAGGACGGGCTCCTCGCGCTGGTTGTAGCCCTTCGTGTGCACCCAGACGATGCCGACTTCGGGGCGGGAAGTCTCGCGCTTGCCGATGACCTCGGTCTCGGCGCGAAGGGTATCGCCAGGGTAGACGGGGCGGAGGAAGCGGACGTCCGCGTAGCCGAGGTTGGCGGGCGAGTTGAGCGAAACGTCGGGGACCGCCCGGCCGAAGACGATGTGGAAGACGAGAAGGTCATGCACGACCTCACGCTCGTAGCCGAGGGACTGGGCGAATTCGCGGGAGCAGTGGAGGGGGCGGCGGTCGCCGGTTAGGGCGATGTAGAGGGACATATCGCCTTCCCAGACGGTGCGGGGGACGGCGTGGCGAATGGTCGAGCCGACCTCGAAGTCCTCGAAGAAGTTGCCGCCGGTGGTCTTTGCGATGGTCATGAGGTCGGGTTGGGGCCTTTCATTACCTGTTCCTGTGAGTCGTCGAGTGGTGACACCGCGGGACGCCAGATCCCTCCGCTCCGCTTCGCTCCGGTCGGGATGACAAAGTGGGAGGTCATTGCGATGGGGGTCACGAAGGCACAGCGTAGCGAACGAGGCCGCCATCGGCAATCTGACGGCGGAGTTTGCCGCGGCTGACGAACAGCTCGAGGTGGGCGAGGCCCTCCATCGTGGCCATGCGGCGCTGAAAGGGCGCCCAGTTGTCCCAGGAGTTGCTCATCCGCCAGCGCATGTTGGAGGAGACGTCGTAGGCGGAGAGTTCGCCGC
>JANLRX010000358.1:0-4718 GCA_031362025.1 Chloroflexota bacterium | reverse complement strand
CCCTCGCGGTCGTAGTCCGTCCAGCTGTCCTGGCTCTTCGCCTTTTCGGGGTCAACCGCCTCGAGCGTGTAGATGAACTGCAGCTTCTCGCTTGTCATCGGCCCACCGTTCTACGCCTCCGCCTGCGCTGACCCAGACGTGGGTGACGCTACCGGCCCTGGACTACCCGCCAACAGGAACCTTCCGATGATCGCGTACGCTCCAAAGCTGAACACCAACCCCGGGATCGTCCCGCCGACGTGCGTCGCCCAGGTCGGCACCCACGACACGAAGTCGAGGTGCTCCAACAACCACGGCGGCTGTGCGGCGAACGCGTACAGGAAGAACCCCCCCACCCACACCGCGATAGCCAGCACCCCCAAACCGCAGTTATGCCAGTTAATTCCGCGCGTCTCGTACAACTCCTCCACCGCGCGCCGCTGCAACACAAAGTAGTCAGCCAGGAACACCCCGAACACCGGCACAAACACACCGCCGATCAGGAACAGGAAGCTCTCGTACTGCACAAGGTCGATGCTGATCGCCACGATCACCGCCACGATCCCCACGAGTAGCGACAGTGCCCGAGCACCCAATCGTGGCACCAGGTTCTGCACCGTCACCGCCGTCGAGTAGATGTTCGCGAACGCCTCGTCCGTCTCCCCGAACAGCAGCACCACCAGCGCCAGCCAGCCGAGTGTCAGCGGCAGCAGCATCAGCACCAGCGCGTCGATGAACCCCGGCGTCGTCGTCTGCAGCGCCTGCACATACATCACGCCGAGCACAAAGAACCAAATGTTGAATATCGAATAGCCGATGTACGTGCCAATCGCCGCCGGACCCGCGCGCTTCGCGAACCGGCTGTAGTCGCACACCAACGGGATCCAGGAGATCGGCAGCGCCACCACCACATCGACGCCCTGGAAGAAGTTCGGGAAGCCGCCCACGCCCTCGCGACGCCAGATCTCGCCCATGTCATACGCATCGAACAGGTGGTACGTGAGCCACGCCGAGGCCGCGATTACAATCCACACCCCGAACTTCTGCAAGAACTGCCGCACCACCACGATCGGTCCGCCCATCGCCATCAACGTCCCGACCGCGCCGAAGAACAGCAGCCAGAAGTAGTACCCGGAGAAGCCGAGGTACTCGTCGCTCAGAGCCTTCGCCGCCTGCGCCATGATGATGATCTCCAGCGCTGCCCATCCCACCAGCTGCAGGATGTTCAGCCCCGACGCAATGTACGACCCCCGGATCCCGAACGGCGCCCGCAGCGCCACCATCGTCGGCACGCCCATCCGGCTCCCGGCGATCCCCACCAGCGACAGCAGCGCCGCCCCCAGCAATGTCCCGACGACCACCGCCAGCACCGCCTGCTGCGTGCTCAGTCCCGGCACCAGCAGACTGCCCGCCACCATCACGAGCAGGCTCACGGCGAGGTCGCCCCAGAGCACCGCGAAGTCGAACGGGCGGAGCGTCCGCTTGTCCTGCGGCACGGGCTCCACGCCCCAGTCCTCCGGTATCCGGACCGCTATCTTCTCCGCTATGTCGGCCATCCGCTGCTCGCCTCCCAGATACAAAAATGCCGCTGGCTAATGCCAACGGCGTCTGTGTATCCGTTCCCTACGCTGGCATTACCCAGATCAGGTTCTTCGGTCGATGACGGTTCCTGTCACCCTCTCAGCCCGGGGTCCACCGAGCTCCCGCGTTATCCACCAAAAGCGTAGCACCACACCCCAAACCGGTCAACGAACACCCACATCCGTCATCCTGCGAGCACCATCATCCGCTCGCGGGACGCGTACCCCGTCCGCAGGATCTGGGAGGGGCAACACCCCGCCGCAAACGCCTGCTCACGGCACCAACGTCCTTCACACCGCCACTCATCTACTTGCTACTTGCTCCTGGTTACTGGCTACTCCCCGGTACTCAAACCGATCATTCACCGTCTGTTCACCGTCCCAACGCCCACCCTTGTTGACCGCTTATTCACCTAGTCCTAACGTGAAATTACCTGGGAGGGTAAGTAGACCAAATGAAAGCAGTACTCGTACTAGAACTCCTGCTGTTCGTTGTTGCACTGGGCGCCCTCGCTCTGTTCGGCTCGAGCATCTCTGGCGACGCGTCCATGCTCAACGACTTTGAAGCCTTCGTCGCCGGCAGCTAGATCTCCCACGTCGTAATCTCGACGCGGTGACCGTCCGAGTCGCCGATGTTCCCGGAGAGTGGGGCTACTGGTTACTGGCTCCTTACTCCCCCACGCCTGTCATCCTGCGAGCACCATCACCCACACGCGGGGCTCATACCCCGTCCGCAGGATCCGGGGCGGGGCAACACCCGCCGCGAACACCTCGAAGCCGCACCTCCCCCGCCGCCCGCCTACTTGCTACTACCGTTCCACCACGGCCAAAAGTGGTGCACCGGCCCGTGCCCGCGCCCGGTCTCGTACGACTGCTTGATCGCCTCTGTCAGGTACTCCTTCGCCTTCCGCACCGCCTCCGGCACTGGCTCGCCGAGCGCCAGGTATGCCGCAATCGCCGACGCGAACGTGCAGCCCGTCCCGTGCGTATTCTTCGTATCCACCCGCGCTGCCGAGAACTCGTGAAAGCTCGTCCCGTCGAACAGGATATCGACCACGGTGTCTCCTGCCAGGTGCCCACCCTTCATCACCACGTTCTTCGCCCCCAGCGCGTGGATCGTCCGGGCCGCGTCCCGCATCTCGTTCGTATTCCGCACCTCGCGGCCCAGGATCACACCGGCTTCCGGAAGGTTCGGCGTCAGCACAAACGCCTCCGGGATCAGCTCCTCTCGCAGCGCCCGCACCGCTTCCTCATGCAGCAGCCGGTCCCCGCTCTTCGCCACCATCACCGGGTCCACCACCAGGTTTCGGAACCCGTGCTCGCGCGCCTTCGCCGCCACCACCCCGATGATCCCTGCGTTCGACAGCATCCCCGTCTTCACCCCATCCGGCGCGATATCCGACACTACCGTATCGATCTGCAGCGCCACGAACTCCGGCGGCACATCGTACACCCCCGTTACCTCAACCGTGTTCTGCGCCGTCAGCGCCGTGATCGCCGCCATCCCATACACCCCGAGCGCAGCAAACGTCTTCAGGTCGGCCTGGATTCCCGCCCCGCCGCTGGGGTCGGAGCCGGCGATGGTCAGTACAGATGTCATATGCGGCACCATTGTACCGGCCAGAAAGGCTCATGTTGAGCGGACACCGCGCGAAAGCGCCGCTGTGACGCCACTGGCCCAACGTCGCGTTAGAAGCGGCCCGGGGGTGACTCGAAGCCGTGGAAGGGGCCATCGCGCTTGTCCAGGGAGCGGCGCTTGAGGAGGCGTTCCACTTCGTAGGCGACGTCGAATTCGTCGAAGCGCTTGAAGGCGGAGGGAAGTTCCGGGTCGGGGGACTTCCAGCGTTCGATCTCTTCGAGCTCTTCGTCACCCGCGATCGATTCGACCGTGCTCGCGGCGTAGCCCTTGTCGAGCGCGACGGACTGTTCGGTGTCGGCGATGACGGGCGCGGCGCGGCCTTCGATCTCTTCGTCGCCAGCGAAGGCGATGACGACGCCCGTGGGGACGAGCGGTTCGCCTTCGACGTCGATCATGCCGGCTTCGATGCCGTCCTTGAGGAGCGTGGTTGGCACTTCGTGGTGGAGGACGAAGGCCTGTTTGAGGGCCTCCTGCTCGGCCGGGTCTTTGGCTTCGGCGAGCAGTTCGTCGACTTCTTCTTCGGCGATCGGCGCCACCAGTTCAGGCGCTTCGATGACATCGCTGCTTGCGGCGGCCTCGGGCCAGAGCGGCGCGATGACGTCGGCGTGGAGGTCTTCGTCGACGACCGGCGCTTCGAACGGCACGAGTTCGGGTTCCAGCTCGGGCTCCGGCTGGATGACCTGCGGGGCCGGGCGGTCGATGACCTGCGTGTTTGCTTCGGGCCACATCGGCTCGTCGTCGGCGAACTCGGCTTCGGCTTCGAGTTCATCGGCGGCGCGCGCGGTGGCGGCGGCGTCGGCGGCGGCCGTAGCGTCGTCCTCCGCGGCCTGGCGGAGGTAGTGCTCGACCGCCTCGCGGGCTTCGGTCTCGACGATGGTCTCGACGGCCCGTCCGGGAATGAAGGCCGGCGCCTGCTCGACGATGGGTTCGGGTTCGGCGATTGCCGGTTCGACGGCGACGACCGGTTCGGGCTCGGCGTACACAACCTTGTTGTGAGCGACGCCCTGGGCAAGATCGGCCGTGGGCATGCGGGCAGGCTTGATGGTGATGACACCGGCGTCATCCTCGGCGATCTCGGCGAAGACGGCCCAGTAGATCATGACGTTGGTGAGCTGAAGGCCGCGCCTCACCTCGAAGCGGGTGAAGGAGTAGGCGCTTTCGAGATCCAGGAAAGAGACGATGTAGACGAGGTCGGAGTTCTCCTCGGCGCGGATCATCACGAGCGCTTCGACTTTCAGGTCGTCGCGGTTGCCGGGGGGGTTGTGCAGGCCCCAGAAGGCGTGGACGCCGCGACGCACCTGCGGGAACAGTGTCCCAATGTGCTGGGCGGCGTCTGCCGAGGTCTCGAACGGGCGCAGGCGGAACGAGCTAACGCCGCCGGTGTCCGGGACGAGGATGGCGAGAAGCGGCCCGCCGGGGGCGAGAGGACCGGTGTCCTCGATCTGCTCTTCGATTTCGGGTGTGGATTCGGGCTTCTTTAGAAGCGAATTCAACCAGGCCATGCGTCACCTCTCCGTGTG
>JANLRX010000344.1:0-4329 GCA_031362025.1 Chloroflexota bacterium | reverse complement strand
GACACGCTGCGCGATACGTGCCCGGTGGCGCACAGTGAGCGCTGGGGCGGCTCCTGGATGCCGACGCGGTACGAGGAAGTGTTCGCGATTGCTCAGGACACCAAGCGGTTTTCCTCGCGCTCGATAACGGTTGCGCCGGTGCCGCAGGACCAGGCTGGCTCGCCGGGATACGGGATCAAGGCGCTGCCGATCTCGGTGGACCAGCCGATTCACACGTGGTCGCGGCGGCTGCTGTTGCCGGCGTTCAACCTGAAGTCGGTGGAGAAGTGGGAGGCCGTCACGCGAGACCTCTGCCGATCGCTTGTCGCGGGCTTCGCGGATAAGGGTAAGGCCGACGCCGCGGCGGGGTACGCTCAACAGATCCCGGTGCGGGTGATCGCGGGGATGCTGGGCGTCTCGAAGGATATGTCGGACACGTTCACGGACTGGGTGCGGGGTGTGCTCGAGATCGGGCTGCAGAACCCGGAGATCCGGGTGAAGAATCGTCACCTGATCATTGCCTTCTTCCGGGAGTGCATCGCGGAGCGGCGGGTGACGCCGGGCGACGACCTAATCAGCGAGCTGCTGGCCGCCGAGGTGGACGGACACCCCGTTTCGGACGAAGACATCATCGGGATGTGCACGCTGCTGCTGGTCGCGGGGATCGACACGACGTGGAGTGCGATCGGCTCTTCGATCTGGCACCTGGCGACGCACGAAGAAGACCGCAAGCGGCTGGCGGCGGATCCCAGTCTTATGACAACTGCGGTGGAGGAGTTGCTGCGAGCATATTCGCCGGTGACGATGGCGCGGATTGTGAACGAGGATACGGAAGTCGCGGGGTGCCCGATGCGGGCGGGCGATCGCGTGTTGATGTCGTTCCCGGCGGCGAACCGCGATCCGGAGAAGTTCGAGGACGCGGACAAGGTGCTGCTGGACCGGGGGAAGAACCCGCACATCGCGTTTGGGGTTGGCATTCACCGTTGCGTGGGGTCTAACCTGGCGCGGATGGAGGTTCGGGTGGCGCTGGAGGAGTGGATGGCGGGGATCCCGGAGTTCTGGGTGGAGGAGCCGGAGTCGGTAACGTGGGCGGGTGGGCAGGTGCGGGGGCCGCGAGCGCTGCCGGTTGTGTTTCCGGCGCGCTAGGGAGCTATTCGCGGGTTCTCTTGACCACCCGCTCCGTGACCAAGATACAAGGGGAGCCCGACATGCACATTGGCATCGCTGAGACAGAGGAGGAGAGGCGGGCCGTCTACCGGCTCCGCTACGACGTGTACGTTGAGGAGATGGGCCGCTACCAGACGGTCGCCGACCACGAGCAGCGGATGCTTTACGAGGACTGCGACGAACACAGCCGGATCTCCTATGCCGTTGTCGATGGTGAGGTTGTGGCCACGGCGCGCCTGACATGGGGCGGGGACGCTCCGATTCCACAGCGGATGGTCGATCAGTACGGCCTTGCCCCGTTCCTGGCCGAGCTACCGGCTTCGGCGATAGCGGTGGGCGAACGGGCGATGGTGCGGCCTCGCCTGCGTGGCACCGATGTCCTGTTCAAGATGATGATCGAGGGCATGCCCTGGCTGAACGAGAACCGGATTCAACTCGTATTCGGGGACTGCGAGCCTCACCTCTTGAATCTCTATCAGAGCCTGGGGATGCGTACGTACTCGAAGACGAACGTCAACAGCGCCGAGGCGGGATACCTGATTCCGCTGGTGCGAGTGATCGAGGATGTCGAATACCTCCGGCAGTTGAAGTCCCCCCTTGCCGAGTACACGCACGACTTCGGGGATGACGCGCGTATCCCGGCCTGCATCCAGCGCGTGTTCGCGGAAGGCGACGCGGTGAGGAGCCGTTTCGACACGACGTCGGAGGCCTATTGGGGTGAGGTACACGGCGCCCTGAGTGAACTGGAGGCGCATCGCATTTCGGCACTGGATGGGTTCACTGAGAAGGAAGCGGCGCGTTGCCTGGAGAAGAGTACGATCATCGACTGCCAGAAGGGTGACCGCGTGCTCAAGAAGGGCGGCGTGGCACGAAATCTCTTCGTCGTTCTCGACGGTACTCTCGAGGTACGGGAGGGAGATGCGGTACAGGCGGTGCTGAGCGCCGGGGATGTGTTTGGTGAGATGGCGTTCCTGCTGGAGCGGCCGCGCTCGCACGACGTGTACGCGGCGACGGACGATGTGCGCATCCTGAGCCTGAGTGAGGCGAAGCTGCGGGAGATGATTGGAGGGGAACCGGCGATCGCGGCCCAGCTACTGCTGAACATTTCGAAGATGTTGTGCTTGAGGGTGTTGGAACGCCGCTGAGTCATCGCGGTGTCGGGGTGTCGGGGATGTCGAGGCGTGGGAGGGCGCGGCACGGACGGTAGTGTGGGTTCCATGCGTCGAGGATTTGCCGGACGGGGTGGGAGAGGCAGGCGCGGGTTCTGAAGGCCGCGCCCCTACAGTTGGTGCGGGTTAGCTGCGCCAACTCACTTCGTACACGTGGACAGGCTCCTCGAACCCCTTGAGGGGGAAAGCGCCCCGGTCGTTGAACAAGAAGCCCTTGCCGGCGACGAGCTGCCGCACCACGTCTGAAACCAAGATTTCGCCCCCCTGTGCCCTAGCGGCGATACGCGCCGCAACGATCACCGCTGTCCCAAAGAGGTCATCGTCCTCAGCGATGGGCTCGCCTGCGTTCAGTCCGATGCGCACACGCACCGCCGGCTTACCGGACGCGACACTTTGGCTCTGGTGATCGAATGCACGCTGAATGGCGATCGCGCACTCCATGGCCCGAGTTGCTGATCCGAAAGAGGCCATGAAGCCATCGCCCATCGTCTTTACCTCGCTTCCGCCATGCGCGTTCAGAGCCTCGCGGGTGGTGTGCTCGTGCTCGCGCAAAACATCTCTGGCCGCTTTGTCGCCCAGGTGATCCGTCAGCGCTGTCGATCCTTCAACGTCGGTAAAGAGGATAGTCGCAAAGCCGCCTCGCTCCTGTGGTGCTGGGGACGTTGTCCTGGGTGCGGTCGTACCTTCGTCCAAGAACTCAGCGGCTGCACGAAAGATCGGCCGCGTGCCGTTCTGCCACGACCCCTCGACGACTGTTAAGCGTGCGTTCGGTATACCAGTCGCCAGGACACGGCCACTCTCGGGAGTGAGTGGCTTGAGCTCAGCGTGCTGAAGGATCAGAGTTGGCGCCTTCACCTCCGGTAGAAGTCCTGTGACATCGTCGCGCATCAGTTCGGCCCCCAGCCTGGCGTACATCTCTTGCGTGACGGTTGCCCGGATGAACTCCCCGGCCTGCCTTGCCTCCTCCCGTCCCCAACCGAACGTCAACCCGGCCAGGTTCTCGCTGAACATTTCCCAGTCGACGGGCGCTAGCTGATTGACGGTCTTCGCTTGCTGGCTGCCCTTGAGCCCGCGCCGCGAGATGGCGAACGAATTGATCAGGACGAGCCGAGCGACGCGGTCAGGATGGGAGGCAGCGAAAGCGATGCACGTGGGCCCGCTCAGGCCAACTCCGAGAAGATCGAACGAGGGGAATCCAAGAACGTCGGCGACGGCTTCGATATCGAGCTGCCGCGCCTCGATGCTCAGGTCTTCGACGTCTCGGTCGGACATCCCGAGTCCCCTGGCGTCGTAGCGGACGACCATCCTTTCGCCCATGCGACCGTATGTCGTGCCCAAGTCGCTACGCGCTTCGATCTGGAGATGGCTCCAGGGGAAGTCGGCTGCCCAAAATAGCGGTGGCCCCTCGCCGTAGGTCGTGTAGGCGATGCTCACGCCGTCTTTCGTCTTGCAGTATCGAATCTGTGGGTCCATCGCTATTCTCTCCAGCTTACTTCGTAGATGCGGATGGGGTCTTCGAAGCCCTTGGCGATGAATTCGCCGCGGTCAGAGAAGAGGAAGCCTTTGCCCGAGCAGAGGCCGCGGACGGTGTCGGCGACGAGGATTTCGCCGCCGTCGGCGCGGGCAGCGATGCGGGAGGCGAGGATGACGGTGGCGCCGAAGAGGTCGCCGTCTTCTTCGATGGGTTCGCCGGCGTTGAGGCCGATGCGGACGGAGAGGGGGTTAAGGGTTGAGGGTGAAGGGTTAAGGTTGTGGGATTCGACGGCCCTTTGCAGGGCCACTGCGCATTCGACGGCGCGGGTGACGGAGGCGAAGGAGGCCATGAATCCGTCGCCCATGGTTTTGACTTCGGTGCCGCCGTTGGCCTTTAGGACTTCGCGGGTGATGCGTTCGTGTTCGCGGAGGACGGTCCGGCCGGCTTCGTCGCCGAGGCGTTGCATCATTTCGGTGTGGCCGACGAGGTCGGTGAAGAGGACGGTGCGGAGGGTAATGGCCTCGCGGGCCTTTTCGGCGT
>JANLRX010000320.1:0-2247 GCA_031362025.1 Chloroflexota bacterium | reverse complement strand
TCGCCGAACCACATGTGCGCCATTTCGTGGAGGAGGACCACGGCGCGATACTCCCGCTCGGTGTGAGTTGGTTCGGACCGGTAGACGAAGGAGTCCGACCAGGTGACGCAGCCGAAGTTCTCCATCGCACCGCCCATATCGGGCACGAAGATCTGGTCGTACTTTCGCTGCGGGAAGGGCAATCCGAACCGATCGCCGAAGAACGCGAGGCCCTGCGCGGTGAGCTCGAAAAGCTCCTCGGCGTCGCGGTCGAGGAAGGGGGCGAGCGACTGGCGGGAGAGGAGGCCGAGATCGAATCCCCCGCGCTCGGACCGGATCTCGTAGTACGGCCCGGCGCAGATTACGGGGAGGTATGTCGAGAGAGGCGGAGTGTCTGGAAACGTCCAACGGCGAGATGTGCCGATCTCTTCGACGACTGGAGCGCCGCTATTGCTCACGACGGTCCAGGGGGCGGGCGCGAGGACGGTTATTCGGTGGGGCGCTTTCAGGTCGGGCTGATCGAAACAGGCCCAGGCACGACGGGCGTCATCGGGTTCGAACGAAGTCGAAACATAGACCCTGTCGTCGGATGGGTCGACGGACCGACGCACCCACTCGCCGCCTGACGTCTCACGCTGGACGGACTGGACCACCAGCACGTTGTCTTCACGCAGGTTGGACAGGGCGATGCGGCCGGGCGTGATGGTGTCTTTCGGCAACGCTGAACCGTTGAGGGTTGCCGAGAGGACATCAACGACGGCATCGACGAAGGTGGAGGCGCCGGGCCTACGGCAGGTGAACGAGATCGTGGAGACGGCGCGGAACTCTGATCCATCAGGCAGATCGGTAAGGTCGACGTCGATGTCGTAGCGGTGGACGCGGATGAGGGCGGCGCGCTGCTCGGCCTCGGTCCTGGTGAGGCTTGGCGCTTCCGTAGCGGGTCGTGCCATGCGCTACGAACGTTCGATCAGTTGAATCGAGACGCCGTGCGTGGAGCCGGCGTTGATGCGGGCGAGGCGGGCGCCGGGCCAGATGCTGGGCTCGGGATCGGAGACGGTGGCGCCGTTGGTGCGGAGGTGGGTGACGGCTTCGTCGAGGTCCTCGACCTCGACGCTGATGGAGTAGAGGCCTTCACCGCGTTCGGCGACCTGTTCAGCAAAGCGGCCCGTTTCTCCGTCCGGCTGCACGAGTTCGAGGAACGACTCTCCGATCGGCAGGCGAGCGGCGCGGAAGCCGGCGCCGAGGGGGTGGTCGAGGGTCTTGTCTTCGGTGAGACCGACGGCGTGCTCCCACTTCTTGAGCGCGTCTTCGAGGTCGGTGGTGGCGATGACGACGTGGTCGATCTTCTTGATCTTCATGGTTATCCAATCAACTTTCTTACGAACAGTCCGGTGATGGCGAGAAGAATAAGGCCGACGAGGATCGAGCCGTAGGCGTTCTCGACGATCGGGATGTCGGCAGCGGCGCGCTCAACGCCGACAAGGAACAGCGCAAGCCCAGTGGCGCCGACGATGCCCGTCGCGACCTGGCTACTGCGGAGCCGCCGCACTGGGTTGCTACTTTCGATCGTGCGGATCAGTCTCTGCGCGGTGTCTTCGCTGATGGTGCGGATGCCATCGATACCGTGAGTCTCTGGACGCTCCGCCACTACTTCGGCCCCTTGTAGATGTCCATTGGCGTGGCGAGTTCGGTGAGGACGCCGCGCATGGCCTTGGGGTGGAGGAAGCAGATCATGCCGGCGAGACCGACGCGTGATGTCTGGTCGACGAGATCGACGCCTTTGGCCTTCAGGATCTCGAGTTCGCCGTCGACGTCTGCGGTCTGGAAGCAGATGTGGTGGAGGCCTTCGCCCTTGCGTTCGAGGAACTTGGCCATGTTGGCGTCGGGGCGGGTGGGCTCCAGGAGCTCGATCTCGCTCTCGCCGATCGTGAGGAGAGCGGCGCGGACGCCCTGGTCTTCCACGGTGTCGAGGGCGTGAACGTGGAGGCCGAGGATGTCGCGGTAGAACTTCAGCGACTCGTCTAAGTCGTGGACGGCGATGCCCACGTGGTGGATCTTGTCGATCATATGCTTTCCCCCTGCTGGAACATGGTGGAGCGCGCGATGGGTAGCCCCCCACCCCACCCCTCCCCAGAAAGCAAGAGAAGACTGGGGGACACCCCCACACCCACGGCAGAAGGGGCTGCCCCCCCCCCTGCCCACCCCCGGAGCGAGCCTGTAACGCATGAAAACAAGGAGGTACCCAGGGTCAAATGCCATCCCCATTGC
>JANLRX010000295.1:0-1977 GCA_031362025.1 Chloroflexota bacterium | reverse complement strand
GAACGCGCGCCACAACTAATCCCCTTACGCTAATCCACTGTGCCGAACGCTACTGAACGACGGACGTGGCTGTCAACGAGATGAGGGACGTGCGATCGCGAGTGAGAAAAAAGCCCGCCGTGTTGGCGGGCCTTTTTGAATGCGGTGCTGGGTTTAGGCCAGTGCGGGCTCCGAGATGTTGGTGAGGACGAGCTCGTCGTTCTGGACGTCCACCTTGACGTGGTCGCCTTCCGTGAAGCGCTCCTCGAGGAGGGCTTCGGAGAGCCTGTCTTCGATCTCGTTCTGGATGACGCGGCGGAGGGGGCGGGCGCCAAACACGGGGTCATAGCCCTTCTCGCCGATCCAGTCGAGCGCCTCGGTGGTCATCTCCAGCTTCACGCCCTTGACGGAGAGCTGCGTGTACACCTGCTTCATCTCGTTATCGACGATGAGGCGGATGTGCTCCTTGGTGAGAGCGTGGAAGACGACGGTGGCGTCGAGCCGGTTGATGAACTCGGGCCGGAAGACGTTCTTCATGGCGGCGAGGACCTTGTCCTTCATCTTGGCGTACTGGTCCGCGGCGGTCTTGTCCTCGTCGGTGATGAGACCGAAGCCGAGGGTGTTGTCGCGGCGGATGAGGTCGGAGCCGACGTTAGAGGTCATGATGAGGATGGTGTTGCGGAAGTCGACGCGGCGTCCCTTGGCGTCGGTCAGGTGGCCGTCGTCGAAGATCTGCAGCAGCATGTTGAAGACTTCGGGGTGCGCCTTCACGATCTCGTCGAGGAGGATGAGACAGTACGACTTGCGGCGGACGGTGTCCGTGAGCTGGCCGGCGTCTTCGTAGCCGACGTAGCCGGGAGGAGCGCCGATGAGCCGGGAGACGTTGTGCTTCTCCATGAACTCGGACATGTCGAGCTTGATCATGGCCTCTTCGCTGCCAAACATGAACTCGGCGAGCACGCGGGCGAGGTAGGTCTTACCGACGCCGGTGGGCCCGAGGAACATGAAGACGCCGATCGGCCGGCGCGGGTCCTTGAGACCGGCACGGGCGCGGCGGACAGCCTTGGCGATGCTGTGGATCGCCTCGTCCTGGCCGACGATCTTCTCGTGCAGGGCGTCCTCCATGTGGAGGAGACGCTGCGACTCTTCGGAGGCGATGCGGGTGACCGGGATTCCGGTCCACATGGCGACGACTTCGCAGATGTCGTCGGCGGTGACGGACGGCTTGTCTTCTTCTTCCTTCTCTTCTTGCCAGCCGGTCTCCATGCCTTCGAGCTTGTCCTGCAGGCGTACTTCACGGTCACGCAGCTCGGCGGCGTGCTCGTACTGCTGCTGCTGGATCGCCTCTTCCTTTTCGCGGCGGAGAGCGTCGAGGCCCTTCGCGGCTTCCTGGAGGGAGGGCGGCGCGTAGGAGCGCTTGATGCGGACACGGGATGAGGCCTCGTCCACGAGGTCGATCGCCTTGTCCGGCAGGAAGCGGTCCGGGACGTAGCGGGAGGCCAGCTCAGCGGCGGCTTCCAGCGCGTCGTCGGTGATGGTCAGACCGTGGTGCTCCTCGTAGCGTTCGCGGACGCCCTTGAGGATGAGGATGGTGTCCTCGATGGAAGGCTCGTTGACCATGATCGGCTGCAAGCGCCGCTCAAGGGCGGAGTCCTTCTCGATGTGCTTGCGGTAATCGTCCAGAGTGGTCGCGCCGACGCACTGGAGTTCACCGCGAGCGAGTGACGGCTTGAGGATGTTGGCAGCGTCCACGGCACCTTCAGCGGCACCGGCGCCGACCAGCATGTGCATCTCATCTATGAAGAGGATGCAGTTCTGGGCGCTCTTCAGCTCTTCGATGACTTTCTTCAGGCGCTCTTCGAACTCGCCGCGGTACTTGGTGCCGGCGACCAGCGAACCGATGTCCAGCGTGACGAGGCGCTTGTTGAGGAGCATCTCCGGCACTTCACCCTTGATGATCCGCTGGGCAAGCGCTTCGACGATGGCGGTCTTGCCGAC
>JANLRX010000294.1:0-2933 GCA_031362025.1 Chloroflexota bacterium | reverse complement strand
TTTAGGCCGACGTGGTTGGTGCTGGACTCCGGGCCAACCCATGTTAGCGGGGTTCGTCGGGGCCGCTGCGGGGGACGTCGTAGACGAACTCCACCACGCGGATGTCTTCCTCTTCCAGGAAGGGGCGAAGGCCGGCGATAGCGCGGTTGTGGAGGATGGACTCCCACCAGTGGTGCGCCTTGAACTCCGGGATGATCACGGTGATCCGGCGGTCGGGTTCGCTCTCCTTCAGCTGCTCGATGAAGGCCAGCATCGGCGCTGCGAAGGCCCGGTATGGTGACTCGATGATCAGCAGCGGGACATCGGGGACGTGGCGGACCCAGTCGTCGTGGAACCGCTCGCCCTCCTCCAGGTCGTCTACAAGGTGCACGGCGTGGATGTTGCCGGAGACCGCGCGGGCCATGTTGATCGCGCCCATCGAGATCTTGTTGATTCCGTCCACTGGCACGATGACGTGCTCCTTCGCCGACCCCGGCGTCAGTGGGACAGCGGTCTGGACGCCGCTCGGCAGATCCTCTTCGGGGACGGCGATGATGCGGTAGTACCAGTCGTAGTGGCGGCGGATGAGCGCGAACACCACCATCATCACCGCCATCATGATGATGGCCATATACGCGCCGGAGGTGAACTTGCTGAGGCCAATGATGATCGCGACGATGAATGTGGCCAGGCCACCAAAGGCGCTGACAGCGAGGCCCCAACGCCAGCCCACCTCCTTCACCCTGCGGATGTGAATGACCATGCCCACCTGGGATAGCGTGAAGGAGATGAACACGCCAAGCGCGTAGAGCGGGATTAGCTTGTTGACGTCCGCCTGGAACGCGATCAGCAGCGCGATGGCGGCGGCGGAGAGGATCAAGATGCCGTTGGAGTAAGCAAGCCTGTCGCCGCGGAAGCTGAACTGGCGCGGCAGGAAGTGGTCCTTTGCGAGGTTGGCACCCAGCGGCGGGAAAGCGCTGTAGCTGGTGTTCGCGGCGAGGAAGAGGACGAGAGCGGTACCGACCTGGAGGGCGTAGTAGAGGACGTTCTTGCCGAGTACGGCACGACCGAGCTGCGAGACGATCGTCTCGTGGTGCCCTTCGAGAAGCTCGCCGGGGACGAGGCCATATCGGCTCGTGAGGAACGTGATTCCGAGGAAGAGGAAGGCCAGGATCCCGGCCATGAACGCCATCGTGGTCTGGGCGTTCTTCACCTCTGGCTTTTCGAACGCGGGCACGCCATTGGATATCGCCTCGATGCCGGTCAGCGCGGCGCTTCCGGAGGAGAACGCGCGCATCAGCAGGAAGAGAGTGACGCCCTGTTGCGCCTCTTCGCTCACCACAGGGTCCGCGGATTCAGTGAACGATCCGGGGGCGTCTCCCAAGGCCAGCTTGACGAACCCGAGGACGATCACGGCGCTCATCGAAAACACGAAGAAATACGTGGGAATCGCGAAGATCGAGCCCGCCTCACGAATGCCACGCAGGTTCCCGAGCGTAATTAGACAGATCACCGCCACGCCTATAGGCACCCTCAGGTCGATAAGGTCGGGCACGGCCGAAGTGACGGCGGCGACGCCTGCCGCCGTGCTCACTGAGACCGTTAGGACGTAGTCCACGAGGAGCGCTGATCCCGCGACAAGGCCCGCGGTGCGCCCCAGGTTCTCCAGCGCGACGATGTAAGCGCCGCCGCCACCGGGATAGGCCTTGATCGTCTGTCGATAGGACACCGTGACGATGACGATGAGGGTCGCGATGATCAGCGCGATCGGCAACGAGTAATGAAAGGCGCCGGTGCCCGCGAGCGCCATGATGATCAGGATCTCTTCCGTTGCGTAGGCGGAGGACGACAGCGCGTCGGAGGAGAAGATGGCGAGCGCTTTGACCTTGTTCAGCCGCTCGTGAACGATCTGGGACGACGCGAACCGGTTGCCCAGCACGACACCCTTGATCGCCTGCATCACCCGTTCGATAGGGGTGACCGGCTGGCTGCCGGCGAGTGTGGCCGTGATGCGGCCGGCGCCGGACCGCTTGAAGCGCTGCTTGGAGGGCACCACGCGCAGGTAAGCGCCCCGCGACGTCTTGCCCCAGCGCAGCTCCCTCAGCTCGACGTCCACCTGGGACTCGCCGCGGCCGCGCTCCTGGCGCGGGACGACGACGCGGATGCGCTCTTCGCGCTGTGGCGGTGTCTCGGGAGCCTGGGCTACGGGCTCAGCGGGCTCTGGCTTCTTCCGAGGCGTCTTCGGGCGGTCGATCTTCTCGGTTGGCTTCCGGGGACGCCGAAAGAACGAGGAGCCGCGGCCTTTATCGTCCAAGTTGGTACATACCCTGCATCACGCTAAGCACTCAGGCTATCACCGCCATGAGGGAGTCGCCAGAGGCAGGATCAGAGAAGCGGGGCTACTGAGTGCCGCCGCCGCCGGGGATGACGAGCACGATACCCGGCTCGATCGGCGTGTCGACCGTGATGCCGTTCGCCTTCGCGAGGTCCTCGACGTCCACCCCGAATGCCTCAGCCACTCCGCGCACTGTATCGCCGGGCCGGACCTGGTAGTAGAAGATCTCCGGGCGTTCCGTTGGTGTCGGGGACTCGCTGCCGATGGGCGTCGCCGTAGGCAGGCCGCTGGGCGTCGGCGTTGGCGTTGGCGTGTCGGTGGGGAATAGCGGTCCCCTTGGCGTCGGTGAGGCGGTCACGTCCGGCTGGCCGGAAGGGCCGCGGCAGGAACCGTTCTTCACGGTCGGCTGGTTCTTTTTAAAAACCTCGTTACGGCCGGCACAGGACAGGAACTGGATGGTGTCCGGGATCGTGAACGGGCGCGCCGGTATCTGGAGATAAGAGTGCGCCTCGTTCATGAAGCGCCGCCAGATCGGGCCCACACCCTGCGAGGAGAAGGTGCCCGGCGCCATCGGTGTGTTGTCGGCGTTACCCATCCAGACGCCGACGGACAGGGCGGG
>JANLRX010000268.1:0-6167 GCA_031362025.1 Chloroflexota bacterium | reverse complement strand
GACGGGGTCGTCGCCTGGAACGACGCGCGGGAAGACGACTCCGACCGCAACCACGAGGTCGGCGGCACCCACATCGGGCTCGTGTACAACCCCCGCGCCTACATGGTGCTGGGCGAGCTGCTGACGCTGAGCACCGACCGCAAGTAATCGACAGGCCGCCAACGCGGTCGAACAAGAGAAGAGGTCGCTCGTTGGAGCGGCGTCTTCGCATATCGGGTTGGTGGCGCATACGGGATTCGAACCCGTGATCTCCGCCTTGAGAGTGTGGCAGAAGCCGAACCAGGGCGTACCAAGGGATCCCGCTCAGGCCCAGCCCGCCACGCGCTGGTCATCCCAGGCGATGCAATGAGTGGAGGGTGGCCCATGTGCACGGGATGCCTCAAGATACAGTCGGCTCTGAGAGGATAGTGTCCTGGTTCTACTGGCCCAACGATCTTGGGTCATGGGTTCGGATGTCGGTGTTTGAGCGTCCTACACGAAGTAATTGGCGCAGGCCTCATCAATTGCTTCCTCGGTGAGTTCGCGTGGGCTATTGCGGTAACTTGAGGCGGCGACTATAGATTCCACGATGTCTCGCGGATGGCAGCCGCGCATCTGGCGTCCGGGTTTGGAAAAGTACTCATCGACGAAGTACTTCGCTACTGACTCGTTGTACGTTACGTGGCTTCGTTCACACTGTCGCTTCAATATTTGATGGAACAGGCTGATCGTTGGAGGCGGAATCTCCACCTTGTATCGAATACGTCGTAAAAACGCTTCGTCTGCAAGCTCGCTCGGCAAACGGTTCGAGATGAATATTGGAATCACATCAAAAGGAGCCTGAAACCGCGCGCCGTTTTGCAGAGATAGGTTGTCCACTCCCTTTTCGAGTGGGACAATCCAACGGTTCAGCAAATAGGCCGCATCCAGGTGCTGCCGTCCAAAGTCGTCGATCACCAGCAAGCCGCCGTTCGCCTTCATTTGGATCGGCGCTTCGTATGTCTTGCGGACATCGTCAAGAACCAACTCCAGGTGGTCTGCAGCCAGCTCCCCGGCGGCGAATACAAGCGGTCGCTTGATCAGGATCCATCGGCGGTCAGATATCGGAATCCCCGCCCTCGATCCGGGCCTCTCCACTACCTCGTGGGAGTTTGGATCGAACACCTGGATGACTTGGTGCATCACCTCGATCGCATACGGAATCAATATGTTCCCCGAAATAGCGTTTCTGAGGCAATCCGCGGCGGTGGACTTGCCGTTCCCTGAACTACCGTAAAACAGAACCGCTCGTTTGGAACTAACGGCCTGACCGATGAGGTCAATCGTTCTCTGCTCCAACACGAGGTCGGAAAGGGCGGGTTCGATCATCTCCCGGTTCAGCACGACGTTCTGCACAGACTGATCGCGAACGTATGCGAAGTATGTGTCCAAGGGCACCGGTGCCGCTCCAGCGTACCCGTTGAGCGCCATAGCCGCAGATGCTCTTTCCGATCCGGCCGCGGTCAGAGTGTAGTTTAGTCCCGCAAGGGACAACCCGGCGCCGCCAGTGACCTCGCACAGACGCTCTCGGCGAAGGAAGGCGAGGACTTCGGCCACAACGGGTACTGGGAGGGCGAGGCGATCGCTGAGGACATCACCCGCGATATTGCCCGCGAAGTAGAGTGACTTAAGAGCGAGGTCAGCCAGCAGCCCCAATTCGAGACCGGTGTCTACAACCGACGCAGGCGCAGGGGGATACTCGACTGGAGGCGCTGTACTGGGGCCATTCATTTGGCCCATCATAAGCGACTCGTCGATTGTTCCCGCGTCGGGTCGTAATCGATGCTACCGATTTACGGAGAGCCAGACCAAGCGAGCGTGCAGGCACACGAGCTCGTAAACCAGTTCCCAAGCCTTGCCGGTCTCGGGGACTGCAAAGCGCGCTGCCCGGAACAGGATAGTTCCAACAAATGCGCTTGCTACGACTAGCGTCAGAGCGAATAGCAAACTCCCCACAACGGCAAGTAGTTTCGGCCCATCGGCCAGAAACCCGGCAACGAAGAGCACCGCCATCGTCGCCAATAATCTCGGACACCAGCGAAACAGAGCTTGAGAAAGGTCGAAGGACGAAGTCAGCCGGCGGAGCGCCACTCCGGCGTGAACCGTATACGCGAGTACAACGAGCACGCCGTAAACGAGCCACGACGAATCCGGCATCGAAGAGAACCCCAGGAGGCAAACAGACGCCAATAGACCTTGCGCGATCACGGGCCAATTGAACGTCCCTTGGGGAACTGTCTGTCGAACGTTTGTCATCAAGCGTCTCACATAGCGGGACGCGGACGATGTGCTCGGTGTTACACGTTCATGAGCCAGGCGTTAGAATTCGAGATGTGACGGTATCTACGAGCAAATGCCGCTAAGAACCGGAAGGCGGGACTGGCTTTGGGGTCTAGCTTTGGGGTTCGTCGTCATCACAGTGATGGCGACGGTTTTTTTCGTTGTCCGCGGCTCACCCGTCAAGACATACGACACGATCGACCGGGTGAAGTGCCAGAGCCGTGAGCGACTGGACTACCATGTGCACTCGCAGTTGGCGATCTTCATCGAAGGGGAGCAGGTTCCGGTGCCGGGTCAGATAGGCATTCGGGACAACTGCCTCTTCTGGCTGCACACTCATGGCGAAGACGGGCTCATACACGTCGAGGCGCCGGAGCGCCTAGAGTACACGCTCGGGCAATTCTTCGCGGTTTGGGGTCAGTCCCTGGGAGCGGAGCAATTGCTCGACCGGACAGCAGACGCCTCACACGAAATCAGAGCGACCGTGAACGGCAGTCCCTTCGCCGGGGACCCCGGGGACATTGCCCTCGAGGATGGCGCGGAGATCGTGCTACAGTACGGTCCGCCGTTCGCAACACAGGTGGGCCAGCCGGGACAGTGATGAAGACGGTACGAGCAACGATAGAGGGGTCGGATAGGGTGCTGGCCGAGCGCGTGAGTGTGGCGGACAATATCTGGTCGCGGTTCTGGGGACTGATGGCCCGGAGGCATCTAGCGGAGGACGAGGGGCTGCTGATAGCTCCCTGCTATTCGGTGCATACGATGTTTATGCGTTTCCCAATCGACGTCATCTTTCTCGACCGGGACGATCGCGTTCTAAAGATCGCGGCGATGAAGCCGTTTCGGGCTGCTGTCGGTCGCGGGGCGCGCTCCGTGGTCGAGATGAACGGCGGGTGCGCTGCTCGAACGGGCCTGTCCACCGGCGATCGAGTGCTGTTTACAGAGTTCCGCGCCCCGGTCGAGGATCCGCCTCTCCCAGATGACTCTCGCTCTCCTTGACGGAGGTCGCCACCCTGCCGAGAAACTGTTCTTCAATGTCCAATGGCGCGAGCTTCGCACCGCCGTCTGGGGCACGGGCACGGGCGATAATCGGCGGAGGCGCCTCGCTGCCGGCCGATGGTCTGGCTTGTGTGGCTGACCGGGATCGCAGGCTCTGCCATGCAGGACCTGCTTTGCTAGCCCCGCCGCGCATGGCATGGTAGGTCAGGCGAAGTCCAGCCGCAACCACTAACAGCGTGAACCGGGCGGCGCGCAACAACGGGCGTATAGGCTTTGCACTCAGCCGCCTACGGGGAGGCGAGGCTTCGTCCTGCTTTGCGGGAGATGCGGGCGGGGTCACTGGCACCACGTTCGCCACAGTTTTAGCTTTCGGGTGCGGCAAATCGCCGGCGAGTGCCGAATCCAGTTGAACATCGTTCGGCGATTTGGCGGCGAGGGCGTCGTGCCGTTCCCTGGCCTCGGGTGAGCGGAGCGTCTTGTAGGAACGTTCAAGCGCTTCGAGCAGCTGCGTCTTGCGCTTTCCGGCTCGCAATCTCAGGTATTGGTCGCGCATGATTTGATGTGCGTGCGGAAGAAGCTCCGCAGGGACGTTCCGGGCTACCCCCATCACCTCATAGAGGTCTATCGAGCCCTGGCGTGGGCGGCGAAGCAGGCGGCTGCGCAGTGACCGCCGGGTGGGCGGCAGGGGTCTTATGATCAACGGCTGGGCGAGCAAGCCAACGGTAGCGTTGTAACTGGCGCGGCGTTCGGAGTCTGCCACGCATTCGTACGAGCGCGTGAGATGGTGCAGCTCATCGTCGACGTGCTCGCCCGCGGCGCGGCGTCTCTGCAGGTCACCCGCTTGAGCCCAGTACATAGCCGCGACTAACTCCGACGGCGCGGTTGGGTGAACCGCCAGCACTTCGTACGCGTCGGACTGTGGACTCCCGTCTAGTGACACCTATTTAGTCCTTCAGATACTCCGTCATATGGACAAACATAGGGCCGATCGTGACGATGAAGAAAGTTGGCATGATGAATAGGACCAGCGGAAATACCATCTTGACCGGCGCCCGACGCGCCATCTCCTCGGCTTTCTGGCGGCGATGGACACGCAGGCTCAGGCTTTGAGCCCGGAGGACTCGCCCAAGGCTGGTACCGAGCTGCTCCGCCTGTACAATCGCGTGAACGAACGTGGTCACCTCGGGCACATCCACGCGATACGCCAGGTCTTCCAGAGCCTCTCGGCGCGGTCGGCCCATGCCAACCTGACGAAGCATCAGAGAGATCTCGTCGGAAAAGGGTCCCTTTAGCTTTCCTGCAACCTGCCTCATCGCGGCGTCCAGGCCGAGGCCAGCCTCCACACATACGGTGACCATGTCGAAGACGTCCGCAAGCCGCCTCCAGATTGTGAGCTTTCGCAGTCTCACGCGCCGCCGAAGCCACATATACGGCACGAGGAAGCCAGCAAATGCCAGGAAGAAGGCGGCAACGATCATCCACCCCGCGAGTCCGTCGGAACGCGAGAGAAAGTAGAGCCCCGCTGCTGGAAAGAAGAGTGAGCACAGTAACACCAGCGTGAAGAAAGCCTGGGTGGTCATGGGCGAGCCCGCCGAGAGAAGGAGTCGGCTCACACGAGACACGAACCTGTGTGGTAACAACTGAATTAGCCCATCGGTAAAGCTATCCAGCAACGGAATAAAGACGCGGTCCGAGAAGGGGACCTTCATGGCCGAACTCGATCCCACAGGCGCGAGCCTGGAGATCCGGGCCTCCACCGGGTTGCGCATGGCGCCGCCAAACCAAGCTAACAGCGAACTAATCGACACGAAGGCGGCTGCGGCAGCGATCAATGCGAGCATAGACTCCACCCCCTACACTTCCAGCGCCAGAATGCGGCGAATCGTGATCATACCCATTATTTGTAGTCCAGCGGCCGAGAGAAGCAGAATGCGCCCCAGCTCTGTTTCGAACAGGACCTTCCACGTCTCGGGAGCCAGGGCAAAGAAGAGAGCCCCTAAGAATAGAGGGTAGACAGAGAGCACGAAACCCGTAAATCTCTGCGAGGATGTCAAAGCACGAATCTCTCCCTGGAGACGCTCTCGTTCGCGGATTGTGTCTGCCACGTTTTCCAGAATCTCAGAAAGATTTCCTCCGGTGTTACGCTGGATCATGATGCTGGACACCATCATGTCCAGGTCATAGCTCCCGGTGCGGTCAGCCATCTGCTGTAGGGCGATATCGGTCGGTGCCCCGAGTGAGATGTCGTGCAAGAAGCGCTCCAGTTCCTGCGTAATCGGAGGCCCCAGCTGTTTTGCGGAAAGTTCGACTGCCTGCGTGAATGCGAATCCAGACCGGAGTGAGTTGGAGAGCAGTGATAGCATCTCCGCCAGTTGGCCGTTGATCGCACGCTGCCTGCGCGTTCGGTAGTAGCGGAGTACTACGGAAGGCGCCATAAAGCCAACTCCGGCCAGAACTATGGCGACAAGTAGGCCGCCTGAGCCTCCGCTACCTAGGAGTACGGCACCGAGGCCCAGTGCCGAGGCGGCGAATATCCTGATCAGCAGGTACTCGCTCACCTTCAATCCCCAGCCCGCCTGTGCCAGATCCTGCGCCGCTCGGGCCGACCAAGCGTTTCCGGTCGCAAGGCTGCGCAGGAGCGGGAACGTGCCAGTGTCGGTCCGCAAGATGTTTTCCACCGGCATCGATTCCTTCGTCCGGTTCAATCGCTTCAGGCGAGCCTCTACGCGTCTGGCCGGCGAAATCGAGGATGCGGCTAGAATTAGCGCGACAACTGCGACGAAGACGAGGGCGGATGCAATGATTGCCAAAGTCATCACGCCCACCGGCCAACGTTCGGCAGGATGGACTCCAGCGGCACGCCGGCCTTG